>JAIBCG010000002.1 GCA_019694295.1 Saprospiraceae bacterium | reverse complement strand
ACGCCCAAGAATGGCTGATGCTAAAGCGGAATTGTTGCTGCTGCGGATAAAATAATTAAAGCGAAACTAATACCAACGACGTATTGCATTGCGCGGATAAATAGCATTCATTCGCACACTTAAAAATACTATACAATTAATACAAAGTTTTTTCAGAGTTAATAAAAACAATTATCCGGCCTTAAATTTTCTAAAAAACCATACTTTTAACAAGTCGGTAGTAAGTAAATACAACACAACGATTAATATTATTGCTCCCATATTAAGCAAAGGCATACTAAGCATTCCTGCTTGAACACCTAAAGGCGTATAGGGCAGAATGATGGTAATGACAAGGGCTACCGCACTCAGGATACTGAGCCATTTGCCGGGTTTGCTCTTAAAAAAATTGTTTTTTGTGCGTATGATGAAAAGAATACAAAGCTCCGTAAGTGTTGATTCTACAAACCAGCCGGTCTGAAATCCAGCCTCCTGTACTTTCAGGAAATACAACAAGGTAACAAAAGTAATCATATCAAATAAAGAACTGTGTACCCCAAAAATAAGCATATAGTTACGGATGGTTTTCATATTCCATTTGCCCGGTGCTTGTAGCTGTTGGGTGTCAACATCGTCAGAAGCTACTGCCAGATAAGGAAAGTCTGTAATAAAATTGGTAATAAGGATTTGCTTTGGCAACATAGGTAAAAAAGGCAGAGCCAAAGATGCCACCGCTACACTACACATATTGCCGAAGGTTGATCCTGTGTTGATGTATATATATTTAAGTGTATTGGCAAATGTTTTTCTACCTTCGGTAATTCCTTCTGCCAGTACGATAAGGTCTTTTTCCATGAGGACAAAATCGGCTGCTTCTCTTGCTACTGCCACGGCATTACTTACAGATATGCCGATGTCCGCTGCATTGATGGCTGACACATCGTTGATACCATCGCCCATATAAGCAACCGTGTAGGATTTTTTCAATGCCAGTATAATACTTTGTTTCTGCATTGGCTCTACTTCAGCAAATATCTGCGTATCACGCACTTTAACCCGGAGTGCTTCAGGCGTCAGTGAAATGACTTCTTTGCCTGACATAACCACGGGGTCGTCTATGCCTATGGTACGGCCTATGGATTTTGCAACATTGACGTTATCGCCTGTAATAATTTTTAGTCCTACTTTGAGTTCTCTAAGGCGTGCAAGGGTTTCCGGAATGTCCTGCTTTACAGGGTCATTGAGCAGAATGAAACCGGCAAAAATCATATCCGACTCATCTTCCTTTGATATGATTGTTTTGTCCAATGGTTTATAACAAACAGCTATTGCCCGATATCCATCGGTGCCATAGGCCAAATAATGCTGATCAATATCAGCTCTTATCTTAGCAAAATCGGCTGCACTGCCATCCGACAGCCTTACTGATGTACAGATACTGCTTATCTCATTATAAGCACCTTTGCTGATGAGCAATTTCTCCTGACCGGTATCCACAGCGATGCTGAGACGTTTTCGGTTGAAATCGTAAGGAATTTCGCCAATTTTGGCCGGTAAAGCATCTGCCGACGGCTTCAGGCTTTTCAAGGCATCGTCAATGGGGTTCGAATATCCTGATTCGAAGGCGGCATTCCAGTAAGAGATTTTGCCAACAAAATCACTAGGATTGCCAGCTGTATCAATGATCTTTGAAATATTGATGACACCTTCTGTGATGGTACCTGTCTTGTCGGTACAAAGGAGATTGACTTCACCCAGGCTCTGAACCGAAGATAATTTTTTAACAATTACTTTCTTATCAAGCATCCGTTTGGCCCCTGCGCTCATGGCTATGGTATTGATAGCAGGGAGCAGTTCAGGTGCCATACCTACGGCTAGGGCAAGGGCGAACAAAGCCGAATCGATGACGCTTTTATGGTTGAGTAAGTTGACCACAAGAATAAATACGGAGAGAACCAGCGTTATGCGCATCAACAGAAAGCCGAAATCTTTGATGCCTTTTTCGAAAGAGGTTTCAACATGTACATTCGAGTTGTGCACAATATTACCAAACATGGTATTCTGCCCGACATTGATGACAACAGCCTTACCCGACCCACTAACAACACTTGTACCTTCCCACGTACAATTGTCGCGTCTGGCAAGCGGTGTGTCTATTGGAAGGGTACCAATCGACTTGCGCACCGGGAATGATTCGCCGGTGAGGCTGGCTTCATTCAAATAGAGTTCATTCGCTTCGGTTATCAGACAATCGGCAGGTATAATATCGCCGGCACTTATGACTACAACATCACCCGGTACAACATCTGCTGAATTAATTTCCGTTAATTCCCCCTCGCGTATGACCTTGCTTCTCAAAGAAAGTAATGCCTGGAGTTTTTCGACCACTTTACCGGCATTCCTTTCCTGTATAAAACTGAGGATACCGCTGGCAAGCACAACAAAAGCAATTATAACAACATCGGATGTTTCACCAAGAAACCCCGCCAGGATTACAGCTGCAATCAGCATGAGCATAAGCGGGTCACTAAACTGGCGGACAAAAAGTTTTACATCTTTCTCAAACGAAGATTGTACCCTTTGCTTTCCTTTAATATCTTTGAGTTTTTGCAAAGCCTCATCATTGGTAAGACCGGTTTTGCCCGATTGGAGGGTTTTGTACCAATATTCAGGATCGTATTGCCAGAAACTAGGACTATCGGGAGTATTCATGATAGGAATATTTTGAGGATTCAGAATAAAATCGAACCAAAAAATTATCAATACAAATTTACCAAAGACACATTTTACTAAAGATAAATAACAGCAATTTAATATTACTTTAACGGTGGCAATGGATAGGGAAAAATATAAATACTGCATTTCAACCTGGAAAATCGCAATTTTGAGCTGACACTATACATATCTGAATGGTTCAAGGTTTAAGTTTTTTGCTCTCATACATTGACTTACATCTAATCCTGATTTTTGTACTTACATTTATTGGACACAGATTTTAACGATATCTTAAAACAGCCTCAGTCACATCCTCAGTTATTAAATGTATATTTGTAAAAAAATTACAATGCTGCGAAAATTTCCGTTTTTAAATCTTTTTATACTCTTATGGTTATTAACTCCGAGAACATCATCTGCCCAACAAGTAAAAGCTGCACTCATTGGTTTTTACAATCTCGAAAACCTGTTTGATACCATCAAAGCACCCGGTGTGATAGATGACGAATTTTTACCAAACGGTCCACGCGTATGGAATACTGAAAAATATACAAGCAAACTAAAAAACATGTCGAGCGTCATTTCAGAACTCGGCACAGATATTACACCAGACGGCGTAGCTATCCTTGGAGTATCAGAAGTAGAAAACAGGCTCGTACTTGAAGATTTGATAGCCCAACCTGCCCTCAAAGACCGCGGATACAAAATAGTCCATTATGATTCACCGGACCGGCGCGGTGTAGATGTTGGCTTGCTTTATCAACCCAAATACTTCACAGTAAATGATGCTGAATCGCTACCAGTTCTCATTTATGATGACAAAGGAAGTCGTATTTATACCCGAGACATTCTTCATGTAACCGGCACGATGGACAATGAGGTATTTCACATACTTGTTGGGCACTGGCCTTCAAGAAGAGGTGGTGAGGCAAGATCTGCGCCCTTGCGCAATGCAGCAGCTGATGTATGCAGAAAACTGTACGACTCCTTATCTGTTATCAACCCAAATGTCAATTTTATAGTAATGGGCGACCTCAACGATGATCCGGTTGACCCGAGTGTAAGGCAACACCTGAAAGCTCACGGCAGTAGAGACAAGGTTAAGAAAGGAAACCTGTTCAATCCGATGACGGAGCTTTACAAGAAAGGGTACGGCACACTTGCCCACAACAATACCTGGGGTCTTTTTGACCAGATCATCGTTAGCTATGGCTTGTTGAATGATGGTGATAATGGCTTCGAATTGTTGAAACCTGTGATCTACAAGAAAAATTATCTTATACAGAAAACGGGGAACTTCGTCGGCTACCCCTTCAGGACTTTTGATGGTGATTTGTTTATAAACGGATACAGCGACCACTTTCCCGTATATCTGATTTTTACAAAAAAAATGTAGCGCATGGATACGGTTAGCTACCAACCGCTCATCCTTGACCAACACATGAACGACTTCCTGGAATTGATGGAATATTCTGGACAGTCTATGTTTATAACAGGTAAAGCCGGCACAGGCAAATCTACTCTGCTCCAGTTGTTTAAAAACACGACCAAGAAAAACGTAGTAGCCTTAGCTCCTACCGGCATAGCTGCCTTAAATATACAGGGACAAACCATTCATTCTTTTTTCGGATTTCCGGCAAGGCTCATTACCAACAAGGACATCCGGCGTGTGAGTAATTATGGGCTAATCCGTAAAATAGATGTACTCATAATAGATGAAATATCTATGGTGCGTGCCGACCTGATGGATGGCATAGACCAGATGCTACGCATAAACCGAGGAACTGAAGCGCCTTTTGGTGGTGTACAGCTTATGTTATTCGGCGATTTGTTTCAGCTACCTCCCGTACTGGCAACTACCGAAGAAAAAGAATATTTTCGCACTTATTACAATAGCCCGTATTTTTTTGACGCCAAAATATTTAAACACGGCTACGAACTAAAAAATTACGAATTACAGAAAGTGTACCGGCAGGACGAAAGACATTTTATCCGCTTGCTGGACAACATCCGTACAGGTACATTCGACTGGGATGATCTCGAAGAAATTAACCAGCGTGTAGAACCTGATGCCAACAAAGATGAAATGATCGTACTGGCAGGCCGAAATGCTACTGTTGACCGCATTAACAAGGATTCGCTCAGCAAAATAAAGGAAGAAACCTATACATTTCACGCTAATGTAACCGGCAATTTCGACCTGCGTAGGTGTCCGGCCGATATTTCACTTGACTTGAAAAAAGGTGCAAGGGTGATGTTCATCAAAAACGATCCGCTGCGCAAATATGTAAACGGTACACTTGGTATCATCGACAGTATGACATTCAACGAAATAAAAGTACGTATTCTTGATAACAACTTAAACGAAACAATTGTAACGGTTGAAAAAGAAACTTGGGAAATGCATCGCTATAAGCTTAACCAAGAGAACCAATCGAAAATAGATATTGAAGTTATTGGCACTTTCAGCCAGTTTCCTGTCCGGCTTGCTTGGGCACTCACTATTCACAAGAGCCAGGGAAAGACCTTCGACCGTTTATTCCTTGATAATGAACAAAGGATGTTTGAACATGGACAACTCTATGTGGCACTGAGCCGCTGTCGCACCATGGACGGTCTGCACCTGCACAAACCGGTGACTCCGCGTGACATAATGATAGACCCTACAGTCATGAGCTATTATGTATCCAATTTCTGAAAGGAATATCTAACGGGCTATAAATCAAAACTGTGATTTGCATGAAATAAGCTAATTTTACCGCCGAATAATCCTATCGCATGAAACAACTTCCACCTGACTTCCAAAATCGCATTTCCTTACAACTTGGAAAGGAATTTGAAGATTTCAGGTCAGCACTGCAGGCTCCGTTACCGGTGAGCATCCGCTACAATCCGAAGAAAATTCACGCCGGGCGCACAGGAGAACCCATACCATGGTGCGAGTACGGCCGATATCTGCCTGAAAGACCCGTGTTTACGCTCGATCCGCTGTTGCATGCCGGTGTGTATTACGTACAAGAGGCTTCATCTATGCTCATAGAGCAGGCTTTCAAACAAATCAGCAGAAACACAGTCGGGGCATTGCGCGTACTCGACTTGTGTGCAGCACCCGGGGGCAAATCAACCCATTTGCTCTCTATGATTAGCAATGACAGCCTTTTGGTAAGCAATGAAGTAATTCAGTCTAGAGTTACCATTCTTTCCGAAAATCTTATTAAATGGGGACATCCGAACTGTATAGTTACCTGCCTCGACCCAAAGTTTTTTGCAAGGCTCGAAGGATTTTTCGACATCATTCTGACAGATGCGCCCTGCTCGGGTGAAGGCTTATTCCGCAAGGCTACAAAATCGATAAATGAATGGACAAGTGAAAATGCAGCCAACTGTGCATTGAGACAAAAAAGAATACTGCACGATGTGCTGCCCGCCCTTAAGCCGGGTGGATATCTGATCTACTCGACCTGCACCTACAATGCAGCAGAAAACATAGACCAACTTACACAAATAAGCAAAGAATACCCGGTACAAAGTATTAGATTGCCACATCTTACTCAGTTTGGCATCGAAGAACTGAATGAAAATGGCATATTCGCATACCAATGCTGGCCTCACAAAGTAAAAGGTGAAGGATTCTTTATGGGAATACTCCAAAAAACCGATGGCATAACCACAATACTCAAAGCAAAGAAAAAACTCAGTCCCTTATCAAATAAAACCATTGACTTCACTAAGTGGCTCCATTGTGCTGAAGATTTATTCCTATTCGAAAGCCGGCCGGGCGAGATTTCTGTAGTGCCCAAAATCTTGCAAGAAGGTGCAGAGATAATTCTGACACAATTACCTGTAAAAAGCATTGGCACACATTTTTTTACACAAAAAGCTAAAAATTTGATTCCGACTCACGATTCTGCCTTGTCTGTACATTGCTATCCTGATTTGCCAAAGCTGGAACTGACACTTGAACAGGCATTGCAATATCTGAGGCGAGAACATATCGATACAGAATACCCAGGCGACGGATGGAAGATAGTCACATACCAAAATCAACCACTTGGATGGATAAATGCCACATCAGGCAGACTGAATAACAAATTACCTCTTGAATACCGGATCAGGAATCTGTAGGTGGAAAAAAGACGGCTGTAGATTTAGTTAATCTACAATAAGACCTTAATCAATAATTGTATTAGACCCAGGTAACGCATTATGAATTTAAACGAAAATGATTTGTACAAAAAATCCCTAAAAAGTGATATAAGCAAAGTGAACTATGGTTTTTGAGCTTATGAAATGAATTTGAAGTAATATCTATTTGCAGGAAAGAGTCTATTGCGTTACATTAGATAAATCCAAAGTCCGTTTATCACCTGTCTTTTGGCGAGGTACGGGGTTAAGTCAAGAAAACATCCAATAAAAAAGTACCACTTACCTATCTCATTTATGCAGTTGAAATAAAAATTCGAGTCCGCCCGATTTTCGGTTTTTTACGCTGATGCTTCCCTTGTGGAACAATATCGCATTTTTGACAATTGATAAGCCAAGGCCACTACCTCCGGTGTTTCTGGTACGGCCTTCATCCACTCTGTAGAATCTCTCAAAAAGCCGATTGAGATGATACTCGTCTTTGATGCCACAACCGGTATCGTAGTATCGAAAATAATAGTAATCCTTATCCTGATGGTACACAGAAATGTTAATTGAAATATTTTCGCCGGCATACCGTATAGTATTTTCAATCAGATTCCTGAATACTGCATTCACCAGGTTTGTATTGCCTTTGAGAAGTAGCCCTTCGGGCAATTGCCATTCCATGTGTATATGCTTATCCAGGAGTTCGGCAGCTGATTCTTCCTTCAGCTTTGTCAGTAATTGTTCAATCTTGATTGTTTCAAGTCCGAATGTTTGTGGAGCTTCTTCGAGTTTGGCAAGCACACTCATATCTCGTATCATCTCTGAAAGCGTAAGTGATTGGGCGTATGCCTTTGTGATAAAATGTAGCTGTTGTTCTTCGGAAAGATTTTGCCGGATGATAGTTTCGAGGTAAGCCCTGATGCTTGTAACCGGTGTACGTAATTCATGAGCTATATTTCCTGTCATTTCGACTTTCAGCTGGCGAGTTTTTTCCTGCTTGGTCACATCAGACAGAATAACCTCAATACTTTTATCATCAAACAGATTGGCACGAAACGAGAAGGTTTTTCCATTCTTTTTCAATTGTGTTTCAAAGGTGGTTTCATTGCTCTTTTCAAGTACCTCCAGAAAATCGGCAAAAATATCATCAGAAAATACTGCACTTACATCGCTATGTGGCTCATCAATCAATTGATGAAGGTATTGTATAAATAGTGCATTATAAAATTCGACTTGTTTATTGTTGGAAAAGAAACATATACCTTCGCCTGAAATCAGAATATGTTGTAACAACTTATTCTTCACCTGCCAAAGGTCTTTTCTCCCCGATTCGAGTTGTAAATAGTTTTCTGAAATCTTCTTTCCGGTTTCTCCAAGTTCGTCTTCTCCGAATACAATATCTTGTCTGTCAGGCGACAAAGCAAAATCGCGGAGCCGTTTAATGGATGCGCCTACCTGTGAGGTTATGCTGTGGATGATGAATATTGAAATAACAAAAAGTCCGAGTAAAAAATATAAGAACAAATTGTCTGCTTTTAAGAATTGCCTCATCTGCACATCATCCGGCAATGCAACTCTGATGAAACCTGACTGTATTTTCCTAGCATAATAAAAGTAAGGCATGTGCTTAGTAGCAGATTCTCTGATATCACTACCCGTCCCATTGATTTCTGCTGTACGTATTTCTACTCGCCCAGCATGGTTTTCCATCTTACTTACATCTTTTACAGTATTGTCGTACAGTACATTTCCTTGCTGTGCGATGACAGAAATCCTAAGCTGTGCTGGCAGATATGAATGAACCTTGTCTAATGCTGATTCATAATTGGTGGTTGTATCGGTTATGGCAGTTTGAATGATATTTGTATAAATGCCAAGCCTTTCTTCGAGAATTAATGTCTTAAAATTTTTTTCCCTTGAATGTTCGAATACGGCAATGCCTGTAGCAAATACTGTAAATAACAATGCAAAATATATGAACAACCGCTGACGAAAGCTAAGCTTCATAGACCATCCGGATTAAACCTGTAACCATAACCTGTGCGACTTGTAATAGCATCACTATACGCCCCAAGTTTTTTCCTCATCCTTACAATATGCACATCTACAGTTCGTTCGGTGATATAAGGTGTCTCGTGCCAGATGGTATTGATGATTCTTTCTCTTGAAAACAAGCTACCGGGGTTCTGGGCGAGTAATGTTAGTAGCTCAAATTCTGTCTTAGTCAATGAAATTTTTTCTCCGTTCAGAACAACTTCTTTCTGGTCAAAATCAATGGTAAGCCTGCCAATGCTTAGCTTCCCCTGTTTGCCGTTATCTTCGGTTGCTGGCCGGGTTCGCTTCAACACTGCTTTAACCCTTGCTATTACTTCCTTGAGAGAAAATGGTTTGGAGATGTAATCATCGCCTCCTACTGAAAAAGCGGTGAGCATATCGTTCTCGGTATCTTTGGCTGTTAGAAAAATGATCGGTACATGGATTCCATCTTTTCTCAATATTTCTGCCATCTTATACCCCGACATACCACCCATCATTACATCGAGCAAAATGAGGTCAAATTGAGAAATATTCTGTCTGAGGGCTTCTTCCGCAGAAAAAACGGCTACTACATCAAAGTTTTCATTCCGGAGGTTAAACTCTAGAATTTCTGAAATGTGTCTGTCATCATCTACCAGAAGAATTTTTGTCATTTCGAAAGAATCAGTGTGCTTCAACAAAGATAAAGGACTTAATGATATTGACGTCATTTTCGGGCCATCTTATAATTTTATAAATAAAGGAAAGAAGCGACCTATGCAGGATACGCTTCTTCATTCATTACACTAAGCAAATACCGGATTTTTCATTCTTTGAAAGAATATTTAGTCCACGAAAATACATCCTTTGCACATCCTGTATTGCCATACTGAACAGCAGCCCCGGGAAAACCTGTCGGAGGGTTGACTTCACTTCCCAAGATACTGTTGCTAAGTGCGTTGCTTAAACTGATGGTTGAGTTTACGTTGGCATTACCTTTTCCATCCTTCATGTCAATCAAATCTATAACTGTACCGGTTCCTTTTACAACAGCATTTGATACATTGAGCAAAGCCGACCTTCTCACCTTGATAACGTCCTGCATCTTATTGCTTACATTAGCAATATCGCTGTCTGCTGCCGGGGCAATTCTGATATCGAAGGTTATATTTCGTACCGTAATATTCGATTGCCCTGATTGTGTCGGAAAATTACCATCAAGATTACCATCGGCCTCTATGCCTCGTGGGTCTGACTCTGTGCTGGTGTGTCCGGCCTCCCATATTCCGTATGCATTCTCAAGTGTACCGGTATAGCCCTGTGTAAAGTCAAACATATCATCATCAGGATTTACCACGAGAAGATTTTTGACATTGACTGTACCACCGAAGAGCTCGATTCCGTCGTCAGAACTATGCAATATATACACATTCTCTATGGTCGTACCGTTGCCTACGCCATTAAGAGTAAGCCCGTTGTGCTCTACATCGGCAGCCGATCTGGCACCTGTATATTCGAGAATAAGGTAACAGATAGAGCCCGAATTATCCGTAGGATTGTTGCCGCCGTACAGATGTGCTGAGCTTATTTCTGTACTGCCTGTTGTGCCTCCTGCCAGCGGTGCATAACCGTTGATAATCAGGCCACCCCAATGGCCCGCACCTGCATTTGGTATGTCTGCCGTCATGGTTACCGGTTTTTCGGCCGTACCATTTATATTGATTTTTCCTCCTTGTAGTACCAGGATGTAGCTGTTAAAGCCCTTTGCGGCTTTGATGACCGTACCGGCCGGTATATTCAGTTCAGCACCTGATTCAACAACCAGAGGGCCTGTAAGTTTGTATGAAACATTTGGATCAAGCATCTTGTTGCCAGTAATACTTCCTGTCAGTTCGTCGGTTTCTTTTTGAGGTTTGGGGTCATCTTCCTTCTTACAAGAGGTAAACATTACAGTGAATGCCACCATCATTACGGCTAAAAAGCTAAAGTTCATTTTTCTAATTTTCATGTTTTTTTAAGATTTAAATGAGTTTTTATTTTTAATTAATTTTCACTACAAAGCTCCGGAGTTTCTGTTACCACACTGTTTAGTTAATTTTAAGTTTTTGTTACAATTTTATGCTCAATCCAAGGCTCAAGTCCCTTCCTTTTCGATATTGGCTTAATGTAATTTCATCCGAGCTTGTGCTAGATGTAAGGGTTAACACATGCCCGGGGTCAAGCAGGTTGCCCGCCTTAAACTTCAGGCCAATTTGTTTGGTAATATTGGCTATAACCATAAAATCCAGCATTGGCAAAGCTTTTTGCATGATGTCTTGACGGCCTATGGTGCCGATTGTGTAGATTCTGTCGAATACATAGTTAAATACTACTGATGCCGTTACGGATGTATGGTCTTTTGAATACTTGTAATTTAGATCAGCGTTCGCGATAAAAGGTGAAGCCCCTTCCAGCATTGTGTTTCTTGCGGGAGTATTCAATAGATCCAGTTTTGCCCGGCTTGTAAGCCAGGATGCATTAAATCCAGCTGTAAGTTTGTTGTATGTCCGGGTTTCATTATTATTAAATTCAATAATTCGCGTGCGCAATTCGAATTCGACGCCAGCTACATCAGCACTTTGGGCAATATTGTCGTAAGTAAGTAATCCAGCCGAATTTCCTTTATCTACTCTTCCTATTGGATTCATTATTTTCTTGTAAAAAACACAAACTGAAATCAACTCAGACGGACTTAGGTAATTGTCCCATTTCAGGTCAATATTATAGTTGTCAGATGGTTTAAGCTTGGTATTCCCTTCACTTGTAAAGCTGATGTTGACATACTGGTATGGCGATATTTCCTTGGGCTGAGGCAGTGTGTACGTTTTGCTTGCCCCAAGTCTTAGTGAGTTGTTGGCATCGATATCGTACTTCAAGCTAATGCCAGGCAATGAATATCCTTTATGAATATTGTCATTACCCTGTCTGCCGGGCACATCATACTCAACTCCACTATTTACGAAATCGTATTTGTATCCAAATTTGCCACTAAGTTTCCCGGATATCTTGACGCTTGCTGTTGCAAATACAGAGTGGTAGTATTTTGTGACCTGATAGCTGCCAGGAAAACCCTCAGTCATGTAAAATTTTTTGTTTTCATAATTTTCAGCATTATAAAGCTTGTCTAACCATAGCTTATCTGGCCAAAGTTTTGTCGGAATACTTGTAAAATTGTATTCTTTTGACTCAAACTGAGATTGTCCGAATTGGTTTGAATACCCAAATGATATTTTGGCTTGATTGTCGCTTATGTTTTTGTTAAAATGGTAGTCGAACAAGACCCTCGTATTAAAATCATTGCCATTCAAATTCGAAAAAAAACGCTTCTGCCTGTTGCCACCAATGATGCTGTAACTACCGTCCTGGTTTAGCCCCAGGTAGTTTTCTCTCCGATCAGGTTCCGCACTCTTAATATTGTTGAATGATACACCTGCGTGCAATCTCCACTTTTCCGCCAATCGCCACTCGCCAAGTAGCTGATGTACCATTAGTCTGTTGTCATTTATTTGTTGTCGTCTCAGATATCCGGTTTCGTCCCATGCACCTTGAAATATTTCTGAATGCCGACCTGAATATTCTCCAAAATATTGGTTAGTGGCATGTATCAGCATCAGATTGTAAGCAATACTGGTTGATTTATCTGTTTCATACATTGCATTTGCCAGTATGAGCTGTCGCTGGGTAGAAGCATGTTTCTTACCGGTCTGATTTTGGTAAACTGTACCATCTGTAGTCATATTCCTGATGATCTCTTCAGTGTATTCAATATCTGAGGAGTGTGCTGCCACAGCAAACAGTGAAAAAGGATTGCCATTCAAAGTCCAACGGTTACCGGCAGATATTTTGTAATTACCGGCCAACGGTATTCTGGCAGCTCTTGGGTCGAGCTTGTTCTTGAATTGAAAATTTCCTTTCCCACTATCATTGATTTTTGAAAATCCGAAATAATCCGTTCCATCAGGGTACAGGATTGTTTTGTCTGCTACATTCGTGTTAAGTTTTCCTGATACTTCTATATTGATCAGCTCAGTTTCAGACGATTCTTTGGAGCGTATATCTACGACTGCACCACCGACATCACTTACACTCTCTATACGAAAAACTTTATCCACAGAAATGTTCTTTATCACATCCGACTCAAAGAAATCAAGAGCGATATTCTTGTATTCGGGATCTTCGGAAGGTACCTGGAAGCCATTGAGCAGCGTGACATTATACCGATCGCCTAATCCTCTGACGAACACATTTTTGACACCTTCTTGCTTTGACACGCCGGTCATAGTGGCAACCGCTGCACCAGCATCGCCTAAGCCTTTTCCTGACAATTCCTGGGCTCCGATATGCTGAGTAGATATCAGTGAATTTCTGCGATCAAGAAGTAATGTCTGTTCTGTTTCACGATTTGCTTTAGCTACTACCTGCACTTCCTGCAATTCTTCAGCCGTGGGTTCGAGGCTCAGCTCTAAGAATGTAGTATCACCCTGTCTTACATCGATATCCTTTATTTCGTGTTGTTTATAAGAAAAATACGTTGTTTTAAGGCTGTGCTTGCCTATCGGTATGCCGGTGATTAAAAAACTACCATCTTCATCAGAGATTGCCCCGTTGACAGTACCTAAGAGCTGAACGCTTGCACCAAAAAGTGGTTCTTTAGTGTGGCCATCGAGTATATGTCCTTTGATAATTCCTGTTTGCCCGGCAATGGTTGAAATGAAGATAAGATGCAAGAGCAAAATGCTTAGTAATGAGAATTTTTTGTGTGTCATAAATTTTGTTTGATTAAGATATTTGCTTTTCATACCGCAAAGTTGATGACACGTTGTTACAGAGTTGTTACAACAAAAATACATTTCAGCTAATTCGCTATTTTCAATATGCTGCCTTATTCAACCCAAATAATGCATTAGGAATTTGAACGAAAATGATTCATACAAAATGTCCAAAATAAAGTGATAAAAGCTCAGAGAACTATGGTTTTTGAGCTTTTGAGATGGGTATGGAGTAATAATTATAGGCAGTAAAGGGTCTAGTGCGGAATATGGTTTAGATCAATCACCCCTTCAAAAACCTTCACAGCAGGACCGGAAAGCCAGATGTCGGTATAGGTATTGCCCACCTTCCGAAAACTGACTGTCAAATCGCCACCTTTTGCCATGATTGGTACACTATCTTCAGATTTGTGCCCGAACACTTCATTCCAGGCAATAGCTGCTGCCGTCACACCGGTGCCACAAGCTAAGGTCTCGTCTTCTACGCCGCGCTCGTAGGTATAAACGTGAAGAATGTCCTCTGTTTTGTGTACGAAATTTACATTGATGCCATTTTCCGCAAATTCAGGACTATACCGTATTTGCCTGCCTTCTTCGTACACATTCACAACACTCAGATCATCCACAAACCGAACGTAATGAGGCGACCCGGTGTCCAGAACAGCGAAACCATTTCCTTTTTGTATTTCACTGACATCTTTCATGCGCAGATTCACTTTCTGAGGTGAAAAATATACAGCATCATGTGCTCCGTCTATGGCATTAAATGCAGCATTTTGTTGAATAATGCCGAGGTCATTGGCAAAACTTACCAGGCATCTGCCGCCATTGCCACACATCGAGCTTTCATTTCCATCAGCGTTGAAATAAATCATATTAAAGTCCATTCCGGCTGCATTTTCGAGCAACATAACACCATCTGCTCCTATACCAAACCGCCTGTCGCACAGTCGGGTAATTATTTTTTGTCTGTTGATGAGTGGAAAAATACCTTCACGGTTATCAAAAATGATAAAATCATTGCCCGCACCTTGATATTTGTAAAATTTTAACATTACTTTAGCCATTAGAAGCATCCGTAAGTTAAACAAAGATGCCTTTTTTATTGTAAAATAGATGTACAGAATAATTTACGATAAATATAAAACGTTTTACTTCAAATTAATAATATCATGTTCAGAAAAATTTTCACCATAGCAGCTTTTAGCATTCTTACGAGTATGCTTACAAGTTATGTCATGATTATGAGTTTTAGTAATAGCCGAAACAACTTTCCGCGTGAATTTTCACAAGTGAGTCTCACAGATTTCAGCCAAAATCATGCCCCGAGTATTAGGCGAAGCAATTTTTCAGCATCAGCACCGACCAATTTCATTAAAGCTTCATCTATCGCTACACCTGCAGTCGTCAATATACAGGCTTCCGCAAAAACCGAATTTGATATATGGAAATTCGGTGCCGGAAAATCTTCAGGCTCAGGGGTCATCATTGCTCCTGAAGGGTACATCATCACCAATAGGCATGTTATTGATCAAGCCAAAACACTCCGTGTGACGCTTGCTGATAACCGCGAGTACAAGGCAGAACTGATAGGCCAGGATCCGTCAACAGATATAGCTTTATTAAAGATCGATGCTAAAAATTTACCCGCCATAAGCCTTGGCAATTCGGATTCTGTACAGGTAGGTGAATGGGTACTAGCCGTTGGAAACCCTTTCAACCTGAGCTCTACTGTTACTGCCGGCATTGTAAGTGCAAAGGGTCGAAGCATTGACGTATTGGATGATGTGTATAGAATCGAATCTTTCATTCAGACAGATGCTGTGGTTAATCCGGGCAACAGCGGTGGTGCTTTGGTAAATACGCGAGGCGATCTTATAGGCATCAACACTGCAATCATGACCAAAACCGGACAGTACGAAGGCTACTCTTTTGCCATACCGGTCAATGTGGTAAAAAAAGTGATCAAAGACCTATTAGAATATGGCAAGGTTCAAAGAGGCATTCTGGGTATTGGGCCTGAAGATGTAACATCTGACCTGGCAAAATCGCTCAGACTGCCTGAAGTGTCGGGTGTATATATTGGCAGGGTTAACCCTGACGGTGCTGCTGAACGTGGTGGGCTGAGGTCAGGTGATGTAATTACCAAAATCAACAAAAAACAAATAGAATCTGTACCGCAACTACAGGAAGTACTCGCTACTTTTGGTCCGGGTGACAAGCTCGTCATCGAATATTACCGCAATGGGTCAAGATTTGTAACTCCTGTGGTTTTACAAAACAAAATAAATACCACCGCACAGTTGTCCGCACCGGAAGTTGATCTGCAAAACGAACTTGGATTCGAACTCAGGGAACTCAACCGAGTTGAAAAAGCACACTATAATATTTCGGGTGCCTATGTACATTCTATCACAAAAAAAACCGTCATAGGCAAAACCAACATGGAGGCGGGTTTTATCATAAATCAGGTAAACAATATTAAAGTTAACTCGGTATTACAAGCATTGAATGAAATAAGCAAAATCAAAGGAAAGGTAAGACTGGACGGATTCTATATCGACTATCCGGGCAAATATTCATACGAGTTTTACCGAGAATAACTGCTATACCGTAAGCAATGAAAGTAAGACACCCGATAAGGCTGCCAATAGCGTTTTGTAGGGAATTTTGTGATTCGTATTGTCTGTTTCGAAAAGAATAGTAGTGGCTACATGCAAAAATGAACCTGACACGAATGCAAGAATCATGAGGATGACTTCTTGGTCGAAATTAAAATGTATGACCGTAAGTGCACCAAGTGATGGCATGATGGCAAATATGGTAAGGCAAAGCAAAATCTTCCATTTAGAAACCAGCGAGGAAGCAAAAACCATCATCAGAGCAAAAGCAGCCGGTACATGATGCAGCACTATACCTACCAGCAATGGATTTACATCTTCACTCAGCAAATGAGAATGATGATCATGTTCGTGTCCATGCATTTCAAATCCTCCTAAAGACAATCCTTCAACGAAACTGTGTATCGTAAGCCCAAACATCACCTGCATGATAAGCACATTGGAGTTTTGATGGCTATGTATATGGGAGTGACCGTGTTCTACACCCGATGAAAACTGCTCAAGAAACAACTGACCAAAAAATCCGGCAATTACCCAAATGCCAATACTGTGGTTATCACTGTGGTAAATGATCGGAAACAAATGTAGAAAGGTAATGGAAACCAAAAAAGCTCCGCTGAATGCAAGTAAAACCTTTGACAACTTCTTTACTTTCCCATAAAACGCCATAGACAGCACGCCGGTAAGTAAAATCGAACCAATCAATATTATATGTTCTGTTACACTCATGTCTCTATATAATTAAGGTATTCTTCCCAAAGGCACGAAGATACGTAATAAACCATCATAGCGATAAGCATACCCAATACTGCTCCTCCAAATATATCTGCCGGATAATGTACACCAACATACACCTGACTCAATGCAATCAGCGCAGCCCACAAAAATGACAGCCACTGCATCAGCCTATACTTTCGAAAAATGGTTAGCGAAAGAAAAAAAGCAATAGCAAAATGATTGGCAGCATGCGAAGACGGAAAACTGTAGCCTGCACCACAAGTTACGCGCTCATTTACCTGCAACTCGATCAATTGGTCATTACAGGGTCTGACTCGTTTCACAAATGGTTTGATAATACTACTTGAAGTATAATCCGTTATGCCGGCTACCGCAATAATCAACCCGATAATCAAAACAGATTTTTTCTGGTATTTGTAGATCAACCATATCAGTAAAGCTATGTACAATGGTATCCATGTCTTCTTTTCTCTTAATACCGGTGCCACCCAGTCAAAAAAAGTATTTGACAGGCCATCATTGACAAAGTGAAAAATTTGAAAGTCAACATCGTACATAAGTATGCTACCGATTTATTTACGCCTCACCGTTTGACACATGCTATAATCAGTCTCCTTGACTGTAGTATATCAAAACTGCTCAGATCATAATCACCAAAGCAAGCCGTTATCTGAAGACCTAACCTACTAAAAAGATTTTTAAAGTCGCGTAAAGAAAATGCCCTCACCTTTTCAACATAATTGTATATCCTGCCATGATCATCCACCTGTATTTCTTTTACAAAATAACCATTTTTGAAGTATTTGTGTAGGCTGAAATTTATATTTTCGATCGTCACTTCGCTTTTCTGTGGCAAATTGAGTGAAATCCTGTCTGCATTCAGATAATCTATCAGAAAAATACCATGAATCTTCAATGCCTCATATACATTCTGAAGGGTTAACAAATGCTCTTCATCTGTGTCAAAATATCCGAAACTTGTAAAAAATGAAAAAATAAAATCGTATTCCAATTTTCCAAATGGCTTTCTGATATCATGAGCCACGAACTCTATTTCGGATGGTGACGCTACCGTAGCCTTTTTGATGAGTTGAGGTGAAATGTCCATTCCTGTTACCTTCATTTCATACTCGTGAAGGAATCTCGCAAAACGACCTCTGCCACAGCCCATATCCAACATCTCCGTATTTTTCTTAGGCTTATAATATTTCATCAACTGACGGACAAACTCTTTGGCTTCGTCGTCATTGCGATTGCGATACAGCAGTGTGTAATACTTCGTATCAAACCACGATGAAAACCACTCTTTTTGTTGCATTACCTCTTATTAAACTACATTTTTTGCATGAGATTTATTCCTTCAATAAATCAACCTCCGCATTCAAACATTTAAGTATTTTTGCAAAGTTATAAAAAATTATATTGTGACTTTAATAAAATCTATTTCAGGTATCCGCGGAACCATAGGCGGTAAAAAAGGAGATAACCTCACTCCCATTGATATTGTTGAATGTGCTGCAGCTTTCGGCACCTGGACCATCCGAAACTCAGGTATCCGGAAAATTGTGGTAGGAAGAGATGGCAGAATATCCGGCCAAATGGTTTCTTCTCTTGTAATAAATACTTTGCAAGCACTTGGCATCGAAGTGATTGACCTTGGCCTGTCCACTACACCTACTGTAGAAATAGCCGTTCCGCTAGAACAAGCCGGTGGTGGCATCATATTGACTGCCAGCCACAATCCCGCACACTGGAATGCCCTTAAATTTCTGAACAGCAAAGGCGAATTTATCTCTGCCAAAGACGGCGAAATGGTCTTACAGCTCATCGACGAAGGTAATATCGAGTTTGTCGGTGTAAACAATCTTGGTGTTTGTCACAAAGATGATTCCTATATTCATAAGCATGTTGAACAGATACTTGCACTCGAATCTGTATTCTCAGAAAAAATCAAACAGAAAAAATACAAAATAGTGCTGGATGCCATCAACTCAACAGGTGCTATTGCTGTACCGGCCTTGCTTGACCAACTTGGTTGTACGACCATCGTCCTCAACGGCGAAATAACCGGTAATTTTGCCCATAATCCTGAGCCGCTTCCAGAGCATCTCAGCCAGATCCGTGAAAAAGTCCTCGCCGAAAAAGCCGATCTGGGTATAGTAGTTGACCCGGATGTGGACAGACTTGCTTTCGTATGCGAAGACGGTACTCTTTTTGGCGAAGAATACACACTCGTGGCTGCTGCTGACCATATCTTATCTCTTCGTCCCGGCAATACGGTCTCGAATATGTCTTCTACGCGAGCCCTTCGCGATATTACCGAAAAATCGGGTGGTATCTACCAGCCTGCCGCCGTCGGTGAAGTAAATGTGGTGACAAAAATGAAGGAAATAAATGCCGTGATAGGTGGCGAAGGTAACGGTGGTGTCATCTATCCGGCCCTCCATTACGGACGCGATGCACTCGTCGGAATCGCTCTGGTTCTCTCCAGACTCGCCCAATCCGGTTTAACCATTTCACAACTACGAAAAACATACCCGGATTATTTTATTTCAAAAAACAAAATCGAACTTACCAAAGATATCAATGTCGATCAATTACTAAACGACATTCAGCAATCATACAAAAATAACCCGATAAATACAGAAGATGGTGTAAAAATTGAATTCGACAATAATTGGGTTCATCTGAGAAAATCCAATACCGAACCCATTATTCGCATTTACGCCGAAAGCGAAACTGCCGAAAAAGCAGATGCCCTGGCAGGCAATGTGATGAATGAAATCAAAAGAATCTGCAATATCCATTGACCTACTATGAGAATCTACCTTGACAATGCAGCCACTACACCTATATGTGCCGCTGCTCGCGCTGAAATGATTCGTATAATGGACGATGTAAACGGCAACCCAAGTTCAATACATGCGGAAGGAAGACTGGCACGTACTGTCATAGAGGGTGCCAGAAAAACCATTGCAAACGCGCTGAAGGCATCGGTTGGCGAGATTTTCTTCACCTCATGCAGTACCGAAGCAGCCAATATGATTTTTGAAGGCGCTGTCCGCAACCTGGGTGTCAAAAGGATCATTTCATCACCCATCGAACACCATTGTGTATTACACCCACTTGAAAAGCATAGCAGAAATGGCATAGAAGTAGTCTATCTGAACGTCCATAAAAACGGAAGCATCGACTACGAACAGCTCGAAACGCTCCTATCTTCAGATGATGCCAAAGCCCTTGTTGCGCTCATGCATGCCAACAATGAAATAGGCACACTCAACGATCTGGACAAAATATCAAGCCTTTGCAGAGAAAATAAGGCATACTTTTTTTCCGATACGACACAGACCATCGGCCATCTACCCATCGATGTAGAAAAAACAAAATTTGACTTCATCATTGGTTCAGCTCATAAATTTTATGGCCCCAAAGGCGCCGGCTTCGTATATATGAATGCAGATGTCAATATCGAGCCGCTTCTACTGGGTGGGTCGCAGGAGCGAAATATGCGTTCGGGTACAGAAAATATCATCGGTATTGCCGGTATGGCTGCTGCTCTTGAGTACACGCTTGCCAATATGCCATCATTCCAAGAGAAAATTAAAAATCTCCGTGAATACCTTCAGTTCAGAATCCTTTCCGACATTCCCGGAACCTATATAAATGGTTATGCAGAGCACTTTTTACCGAAAATATTGAGCGTCTCTTTTCCACCCTCACCACGCAACGAAATGTTGCTGATGAACCTCGATATCAACGGGATAGCAGCATCAGGTGGCAGTGCCTGTAGCTCGGGCGTAGAGACCAAGTCAGGTGTGCTTGACTACATTGGAGAACCGCACGATCGAAAGACGGTAAGATTCTCATTTTCACATCATAACACCATACAAGAATTGGACAAAGTCATCGAAGTACTGTTGAAACTTTTTTAAAGAAAATATATTTTAAGTACAATCTATACGACTTTTATCCATAAAATAATAAGGCCACCAGTTGATGGCAGCCTTCTGTTGTTTGTAATATGAAAGTATGCAAAAGTAAAAAAAGTACCTACAGCTTGGTGATATCCAGGTCAAATGCACCTTCTGTAATCTTCTTTACATTTGTAGGGTCGGAACTTCCATTAGGGAGCTTCTTTTCTGCATTAAATAAAAATGTCCCTTTAACATGTGTGTCAGTTATGGACTCGATGATTATCTGCCCGGTCTTGTCATTGTCCCAATTATTGAACCACTGGTCGTACCCGCTGCCGTTCCATTTATTGTATTCTGCACTTGCCAGATACTTGCCTGCAGTAATGTTCGTTGGGTCAAAGCTGTATGTACCCGGTTTCCAGGAAGTAAACCCACTGTCGAAGTTTAACAGGGTTAATATTATACCTTCTTTCTGGTCAGACGGTTGTCCAATGATTTGAAGAGTCTTTGTAGCAGAAAGGTATTTTGCCTTCGTTAACTTAGCGTCTGTTGTGGGAAATGCCGTACCATCTACTTTTGCTACAAAAGGACCACCGGATGGTGTCGGGTTATTCGTTTCATCTTTTTTGCAAGCTGCAAAAATGACCATCAGTGCCAGTACGGCAATTTTCAAAAATTGGGATTGTTTCATCATTGTTTTAGATTAATTTTTCCCAAAATTGCCTCATCTCAAGTATTTATCAAATGGGCCGAACTGCCCATTTTGATAGAATATGCTTTATCGGCTTTTAAATACATGACGTATCATTTTACTTAAAATATTGATTTACATTATTTTATGTATATATAATTTTTTGTTTATTTTTTTTAAATTGACTAAATCTGTCAAGTTTTACGCATTCTTTTTGGCCCATACCACAACCAGAAGCCGGTAACCGTAAAAATAAGCAACGCCAACCCCATTATTGTAGTGTAAACAAGCTTAATTTGGCCATTAGATGTACCCAGGTAATGATCCAGTATAGAACCATCGTGTATCTGTTCCAGAAAATCTGCTCGTCTCTGTTCCACATGCAGCAAGCCACCTGTTGCACCATCAAGCTGTATTCCCCAATAATGCTCATCAAACACAAATTTAACAGTGCCTTTGTCCTTGCGCACATCGATTCTGTTAAGTTTTAAGGAAAGACCCGGTGACACTTCCTTATGCAGATGATAACATGCTCGCTTATGGAGACTGTCAAGCGGGAGCCAATTTGCCAGATTTGTGGAGGTACCCTTGTGTGTTTTGGCAAGTAATATGCCGTTGCTATGCTTTTTCCAGCCAAGAAGCAGACCTGTAACAGAAATAATGAAGAAAAATACAAATAGCAATGCACCTGTCCAGCGATGTATTTTGCGGAAGTCTCGTAGTATTCTTGCTTGTCTTTGTCGGTTTTGCTTTTCTGCCATTCTTTTATCGCTTTATGCCTGATTTTGTTATCTTAAAATGCATCTCTAACAGGGTTCCATTCAAATATTAACTCCTGCCTTTAGAGCTAATTAACCTTTGAATCAGGAAAATTGTTTTTCATTCAGTTGAAATTTTCTTAAACCCAGATAAAGCATCTTAGTCTGAGAAAATTGATTTGATAAAAATTCCGGCCAATACATACGGCAATACATTTATGACACAAGTTTGACAGATAAAAATGTGTCGCCTGCTTTGCTTCCAAATATCTTTGCGCTATATTTTATTAAAAAATAAAACAAATTCAAGATGATCAGACAATTTACACTTACACTGTCCATTCTCATTATTTCTGTTATCAGCCTTTCTGCACAAGAATTTCAGGAAATAAGCTGCGGCGCTGGATATAAATACCAAAGCTATGTACAATTAGCAGCAGGTACAGAAAAACAGGTGAACAATGATGCCTGGGATATTGCATTTACTGCTTTCGGTTTTCAGGATGCTGGTATCCTTATCAACGAATCTTCCGCCAGCATTCAGGGTGAAAACGTTCCTCAAACAGAACTCTACTACACCGGAAACTCAGATTTCAATGCCTCATTTGACCTTGACCAGATTATAAAAGGTGCAAAATTGTACAACAGTAAAGCCTCATGGAATGATGGAGCCTTCAATGCACTCAAAGACACTACGAATGCGTTCGACTATGGTTGGGGCGCATACAATCCTGCCACACATTCCGTTACCGGAACAAAAGTATTCGTACTAAAACTCAGAAGCGGTAAATACATTAAACTGATGGTCGAAGCGTTGAATGGTACTGATTATGTTATCAGATATGCAGATATTGACGGTCAAAATGAAAAAACCAAAACCTTCAGCAAAACCAAGGATAACGCAGGCCAAAAGTTCATTTACTACACATTTACGGATGATAAAATTGTGGACATTTTGCCACAAGGAGGCTTTGATCTTTTCTGGGGCCGGTATGTGTCATGGGCAACAGACCCTAACGGCACCATTCAGCAATGGTACACCGTCACAGGCATATTGACTGCACCTGGTGTACAGACAGCAGTTGCCAAAGGTGTCAATCCTGAGACAGTAAGCGTTGACCCATATCTGAACAGTTTCTCGCAAAAGATTGACCAGATTGGTTATGACTGGAAAACGCTCGTGGGTACAAGTTGGACACTTGCTACGGATCGTGCATTTTTCGTCAAATTGCCCGACAACAATGTTTGGAAGCTGGCCATAGTTGATTTCGAAGGTAGCGCCACCGGGACAGCCACACTTCAAAAATATTCCCTTGGCAATCCAACTTCAACTCATGATCTGAAAGGCACAAAGCTAAGCTTCTACCCTAACCCGATACAAAACGAACTGATTATTTCTCTTGATGTAGCACAGTTATATGATTATCAATATGATGTTGTAGTCACTGACCTGGCAGGCAGACCTGTAATGAGTACAAAAGTAAATGCAACAGAAGGCTGGAATGTACTTAAGCTGGATACCTCCAACCTTGCTTCGGGTGCATATCTAGTACGTGTAAGCAACAGCAACGGCACATTGGCAGAAAAAATCATCAAATATTAATCACATACGCCTACAGGTTTGAAAAAATCGTTTTTTACTGTTCTAAGCAGTCTTCTGCTGACACATATTGCTCTGTTACCGCTTTTTGCGCAGTCCGACTCTACCATCTTGGGAAAAGATCTTGACCAGGTAGTCATTACTGCTCAATATGCACCTACGGATATAAGGCAGACTGTTAATTCAGTAAAAATACTTACTAGCAGAACTATAGAACAACGTTTGGTACTCAGCTTGTATGAATTATTACAGACAGAGCCCAATATCAGGTTGTCACAAGACCCGATATTGGGTAGTGTCATCAGCATCAACGCACTCAAAGGTGAAAATCTGAAAATTCTGATTGACGGTGTACCCGTAGTTGGGCGCCTGAATGGAAATATTGATGCAGGACAAATACCACTCAATGCCATTCAGAAAGTCGAAATCATAGAAGGAGCTCAATCCTTGCTCTATGGGTCAGATGCATCAGGTGGCGTTATCAATATCATTACAAAGAAAAGCCAAATAGCAAAATTTGAAGGAAATATCAGCAGCCAATACGAAAACAACGGATTCAGACAATTGGCGGCAGGTACAGGCTATTCTTCAGGCAAATGGATTGCACAGGCTAACGCCAATTACCTCCAATTCGTACCGGCTACAGATACAAGCATGGGCAGAGATCAGCTTTGGAACCCCAAACAGCAATTATCGGGCAAAGGAATAATCCGATTCCTCCCAAACGAACGTACCGACCTGAGAGTAAATGTAGGGTTCATGAAGGAGCAAGTAGATAATCCGGGCGATCTGAAACGACCACAGTTTAAGCCTTATGCCTTTGACGATTACTATTTTACCAATAGAAAAGAAATTGGTTTTCATGGTGAAAAATGGACAAAACACAACAGGCTCATACAGGCTACAGCCAGCTGGAATACTTTCAGTCGGATAAAGAATTCGTACAGACATGATTTCCAAAGCAATACAGATGAACTACTAACAGGATTACAGGACACTGCGAGCTCCACAGCTGTATTGGGAAGATTAACAGTAGCACATGATGTAAGGAATACGAATTTCGGATATATTTTCGGAATTGAAAATTACTACGAACAAGGTACAGGTACTCGCCTGGCAGATACTACACTGAGTGAAACAGGTATGGCAAGTACCAATGATCTTGGAATATTCGGCAGTGGCAAATACAAGATACTTTCTAATCTTACTGCTCAGACGGGTGCTCGCCTTACCATCAACAACAAATATGGTACAGCCATCACACCTTCTACTTGGGTTCACTGGCAGCCAAAGCCCGCTTTGCACATCAGATTTTCATGGGCTTATGGTTTCCGCTCACCGGCTATTAAGGAACTTTACTTCTCATTTATAGATGTAAACCACTATGTCACCGGCAATCCGCAGCTCAAACCCGAAAAATCTCTTAACCTTCGTTCAGAAATCAGTTTTGACCTGATCAGAAACCGCAACAGCGAACTTACTGCCACTATCAGCGGATTCTATAACCGGATGTCAGACCGCATTGTTCTTACTGCCCTTGGTCCGGTACATTATGAATACCGTAATGTGGATAATTTTACAACGCTTGGTGGCACAGCTGGTATTACTTACAAATATCGAAATGTCTTTAATTTTCGATCAGATATTGTCAACACCGGCTTTAATAATATAAATGACGAGGTGGATGTATCGAAAGGCAAAATCCTGTGGTCGCCTGAATGGGTGAATGATCTTACACTTACCTTCTTTGAAGGAAAATTAGACTTGAATATCTGGCACAAATGGACAGGAAAAACTCCATTCTTCTACAACGACAATGGCAAAACCACCGAAGGATTTACAGAAAGTTGGTCAATGCTCAATTCGGGTATTTCAGGTAGATTGTGGAAAAATAAGCTTCGCATCAATCTTGGCGTAAAAAACATCTTCAACATCAGACAACTACAGGTCAACAATATCAACGGTATCCATGTTGAAGTAAGCAACCAACAGGCTTTGCACTGGGGTCGAAGTTTGTATGCCGGTATGTCTGTCAAATTCTGATATCCAATGTAAGTGATAACGTTCAGACTCTAAATATTTATTACATTTTTTCGGTATTTTTTTGCCAAATATCACTCACACTGAATGGCTTTCGTTAATTTTGTTCAATTCTATTGACAGAGTTTTAAGTTTTCTTGTTCTAATTTACACATTTTATTATGAAAATAAGTCTGTTAGGTTATGGTAAAATGGGAAAAACAATCGAAAAAATTGCCCTACAACACGGCCATGAAATTGTCTTCAAAATCAACAGAGAAAATCTGGATGATCTGCTTAAAATAAACCACACCAACACCGATGTTGCCATAGAATTCTCCATGCCGGAAGCAGCTGTTAGCAATCTCAAACACTGCCTTCTGAATGGAGTTCCGGTCGTGTGTGGCACTACCGGATGGCTCGAACGTTGGGATGAAATAAGTCAACTCTGTAAGGATAATGATGGCGCATTTTTATATGCTTCAAATTTCAGCCTGGGTGTCAATATTTTCTTCAGCCTTAATAAGTATCTATCAAAAATGATGTCGGGATTTCCTCAATACAAAGTCTCAATAGAAGAAATCCACCACACACAAAAATTGGATGCCCCCAGTGGCACAGCTATTAGCTTAGCCAACGATATCATCCAGACGCATTCTGTTTATACAGCCTGGGAAAAAGATACAGCTACCAATGATGATAAAATAGCCATTACTTCCATCCGTACTGACCCGGCACCGGGCACACATACCATAAGATGGAATCATCCGATTGACACAATCGAAATACGCCATACAGCTCATTCGCGTGAGGGTTTTGCGCTGGGTGCTGTGCTTGCCGCAGAATGGATCATCGGGAAAAAAGGCACACTTACTATGCAGGAAATGCTAGGTTTTGTATGAAAAAATCAGCATTTTGCAAAGTAAAAAGACCACAACATTGACACGATTGCATAGAATTCAGTATCTTCATGTCCTCAACTCACCCAAATGATTTCACAGAAGTCCATTGACGAAATAATTGATACCGCACGCATAGAAGAGGTGGTGGGTGATTTTGTAACATTGAAGCGAAGGGGCATTAATTTTATTGGTTTGTGTCCGTTTCACAATGAAAAGACACCTTCATTCAATGTCAATCCGGCAAGGAATATCTTTAAATGCTTCGGTTGTGGCCAAGGTGGCGATTCTGTACAATTCATCATGGAGCACGATGGCATGAGTTTTACGGAAGCCTTACGCTATCTGGCAGCGAAATATAAAATCGAGATTGAAGAAACAAAACCATCTGCAGAACAACAAATCCTCATTGATGAAACCGAAAGTCTCCACATCATCAATCAATATGCGGTAGGGTTCTACTCCGACCAGCTTTTCAATACCGACATGGGCAAGAGTGTAGGCCTTTCATATTTCAAACAGAGAGGATTTTTAGAAGAAACCATTAAAAAATTTAACCTAGGATATTCGCCGGGCGAAAGAGATGCATTCACCAGAAATGCTGTAAAAGCAGGCTACAACCCTGATTTGCTTAAAAAACTCGGTCTCACAACTGCTTCTGATAATGATTTTTTCAGGAGTCGTGTTATTTTCCCAATCCACGGGCTGTCAGGAAAAATTTCTGCTTTTGCAGGACGAACACTTTCCAGTGAAGCATTCGGCCCCAAATACCTCAACTCACCTGAGTCAGCAGTTTATAACAAGTCCAAGACTCTGTATGGTTTATTCCATGCCAAACAAGCTATCCGCAAACACGACGAATGCCTATTGGTAGAAGGTTATACTGATGTTATCTCATTGCATCAAGGCGGTGTAGAAAATGTTGTTGCCTCATCGGGCACATCTCTAACGGTAGAGCAGATAAGGCTGATAAAAAGATATACCCAAAATATTCTCATTGTTTATGACGGTGACCCAGCAGGTATTAAAGCTGCATTACGCGGCATAGAACTCATCCTTGAAGAAGATTTAAAGGTCAAGATCGTCTTATTGCCCGACAAACACGATCCGGATTCATTCTTTAAGGAGGTAGGCCACAGTGGCTTTACCGAATTTATCGAAAACAATAAAAAGGATTTCGTTTCATTCCGCATTAGCTTAGCAGCAGACGAAATAAAGGGTGATCCGGTAAAAAAAATGGGCTTCATCCAGGAGATTGTACGCACGCTTGCTAAGATTCCTCACCAGTTGGTAAGGGCAGAATACATTAAGGAAATCTCTGAAAAATACAAAATAGCCGAACAACTCATTACGCTTGACATCAACAGGCAGGTGATAAAAATGTTAAGGGAAAGAGAGGAAAAAGCTGAAAAAGATAAAAAACAACAAGAAATATCAATCGACGACTCTGAGCAACCAGAGACCGCTACCGAAATCAGGGTATCGACCTATGACCATTCTGTGCAGGAAAAAGACCTCATCAGGGTACTCATCCATTTTGGTGACAAAATTTTTGATGAAAATTCGGGAGCTACTGTAGCCCAATACATCTATAACAATACAGTGGATATTCTGCAATATTTTGATGTTCCCTTGTATAAACTTATCCTCGAAAATGTAGCCAATCTCATCGATTCAGGCCAATCACCCGGACCTGATTATTTTCTCAAACATCAGGATAGCGAAATACGCAATGTTGCTATGAACGCCCTACAGGAACAATATGTGTATAGTGAAAAATGGAACAAACCTCTGCAGACACAGAAGCCACCTGAAGAAAATTTCGTAAAAGACGCACTCTTCGTGGTAAGGATACTAAAATACAGAAAATTCGCAAGAATCTGTAAGGAAATGGAACAAAAGATGCTCGAGTCTAAAAGCCCGGAAGACGAAATAAAATACCTGAAAATGAATATGAAACTTCAGGAGCTCAAACGTGAAACAGGAAAACCACTCAACATCATTATATTTGGTGAGTGATTTCCCGCTTCTGCTTCAATTGGTTTATTGATTTCTATTAATACAGTTAAGATCTTCAAACGATTCTTTCAGTCGATTGACGAAAGCCTTCTCTCCTTCTCTGAGCCAAACACGCGGATCGTAATATTTTTTGTTAGGTTTGTCATCACCTTCCGGGTTCCCGATTTGACCTTGAAGATAGTCACGTTTTGCTTCATAAAAATCTTTTACGCCTGACCACAAAGCCCATTGCATATCGGTATCGATATTCATCTTGATGACACCATAAGATATAGCTTCGCGTATCTCTTCCCTACTCGACCCGCTACCGCCGTGAAACACGAAATGTACAGGATTATCGCCTGTATTAAATTTGTTTTTAATGTATTCTTGCGAATTTTTCAAAATTTTCGGCTCCAGTTTTACATTTCCGGGCTTGTAAACACCGTGCACATTTCCAAATGCTGCAGCTACTGTAAAATTCCTGCTGATACGAGACAATTCTTCATAAGCATAGCTCACTTCGGATGGTTGAGTATATAATTTAGAATTATCGACATCCGTATTGTCAACACCATCTTCCTCGCCACCGGTTACCCCGAGTTCAATCTCGAGAAACATACCAAGTTTATCCATTCGTTCAAGGAAACTCTTGCTTATTGCTATATTTTCCTCAATAGGTTCTTCAGAAAGATCGAGCATGTGTGAGCTGTAAAGCGGTCTTTTTCTTTCTTCGAAAAACTTTTCACCTGCATGTAGCAAACCTTCTACCCAAGGCAATAGTTTCTTTGCACAGTGGTCGGTATGCAAGATGACCGGCACACCATAGGCCTTTGCCATTGTATGTACATGCATAGCACCTGATATTCCACCAAGGATAGCTGCACTTTCACCTACATTAGATAAGCCTTTTCCTGCAAAGAAAGCTGCACCTCCATTAGAGTATTGAATCATCACCGGCGAATTTACTTCACGAGCTGTCTCCAGCACAGCATTTACCGTGTTGGTTCCGGTGACATTTACTGCCGGTAGTGCGAAGTCGTTTTCATTGGCGTATTGTAGCAAATCTTTGGCTTCATTGCCCCATACTACACCAGCACTAAATTTAGCCATACTTTCAAGTTTTTGGTTATATTGTTCAATATTAATGTATTCCTATTGACACGAGATATCTCTCTGCATCAAGTGCTGCCATACAACCCGAGCCTGCAGCTGTAACAGCCTGTCTGTACACCTTATCCTGGGCGTCACCACTTACGAACACACCCGGCACTTTGGTTCTGGAAGTACCTGCTACCGGAATCAAGTAGCCTGTTTCGTCCATTTCGAGCCAATCTTTGAAAATTTCGGTATTAGGTTTGTGACCGATAGCCACGAAAAACCCTTTCACCGGTATTTCTGTCAATTCTCCTGTTTTATTATTCCTGATACGGACGCCGGTTACATCGTCTCCACCTAATATTTCTTCTGTTTCACTGTTCCAGTGAATAGTAATATTTTTTGTGTTTTTAACTCGGTCCTGCATGATTTTGGAAGCACGCATTTCGTCTCTTCGCACTATCATGTGCACATTAGGAGAAAGCTTTGCCAGATATGATGCCTCTTCTGCAGCTGTATCTCCTGCTCCTACAACCGCTACATCAAGATTTCTGAAGAAAAAGCCATCGCACACTGCACAAGCCGATACTCCTTTGTTTAACAATCTTTTTTCTGAATCGATTCCGAGCCATTTGGCGCTTGCTCCTGTTGAAATGATGATAGAATGGGCCTGAAACTCTTCACCGGCTTCGTTCCATATCTTATGTACCGGACCTGTAAAGTCAACCTTGGAAATTTGTTCGTATTTGATGACCGTATTGAACCGTTCTGCTTGCTGCCTGAAATCTTCCATCATCTGCGGCCCCTGTACTCCTTCTGGATATCCCGGAAAATTTTCCACCTCTGTCGTGATCATCAACTGACCTCCGGGTTCCGGACCTGTAAACATCATCGGGCTCAGATTGGCTCTGGCCGCATATATAGCAGCAGTGTAGCCTGCCGGCCCTGAACCTATAATTATACACTTATGAATCATAAAATATTTTTTTAATGAGCCGCAAAGATACTAATAAAAAAAATACTATGAAACCTTGTATGCCTTAATAGTAATATTTTTTTGGAGAGCTTCTTTAAAGATTTTCCTAGCCGTTTTTGAAAAAATCTTCCTGGCACCTTCATCGTGGTAAATGGCATCTACACATTCTGACATGGCTTCCACAAATCCTGAATCTCCACTTGACAGGCACGGGATTAATAGACCCATTGGCACTTCGGCACTCTGCTCTTTGGCGAGTACAGGTCCCGGGCCTGCCATTGCGGAAAAATTAAGCCATTTTTTCATGTTGAACTCAGGCAGAAAATAAAGCCAGTCTGTCTGCCAGGGCGACTCACCGAACTCCTGCTGCTCTAGCGGACCGGAAATGACCCTACCTTGGTCAATGTAAGGTGATCCCGGAGGAAGGATAATACGCAATTGGGTGTTTTTTAAATGCTTCGGACTAAGTTCATCACTAAACCTATCAAAAGCATCCACTATCTGCTCGTACTTTTCCTGTGCAGTATCAGACAAATCAACAATAAACCCAAATTTCTTCATGAATCAGGCTTTAGCACTCGTTATTTTTATGGTACTGCAAAGATGTTTCAAAGTAATTCACTCAAAAATACCTGTATTATGATTTTTGTGACAGTATAAATTGGTGTGTGCCACAAGAAAAACTTAACTATCTTTGCTAAGATCGCTTCGGGCAAATCGTCTGGCTCACAAGATATCTTTACATCTGCCAACTTATAATATTCCCCTCTCGTGACAAACAATTCTTTCAGTTTTTCTTTAGAATTTCCGGACACTAAGGGTCTTGTACCGGATTGTGTACCTATAATGCGTTTGTACAATGTACCGAAATCATTATCCAACCAAATGACCTTGCCCGTTGATTTCATGAAATGAATATTATCAAAGTAACAAGGTGTACCTCCCCCGGTTGACACTACTGTATTTTTCAAGCCTCCCAATTGACGAAGGGCGTTGTATTCTGCCTTTCTGAAAAACGCTTCCGAGTGCGATTCAAAAATATCGGGTATGCTCCGTCCTTCTCTTATCTGTATCAAAGTGTCGAGATCAATAAAATTCCAGCCGAGCCTGTTGGCTAGCAAACGTCCAATGGTTGTTTTGCCCGATCCCATAAATCCGATAATGAAAATCATCTGAATGTCATTTATATCCATTTGGTCATCTGTCTTTTCAAGCATTTGTTATTAAATTTACACTAAAATTACTACATTTGCCGAATGAACAAGATGCTCATTACGATTATATTTTTGACTGCTGCATTTTTCTTAAATGCCTGCAAGCATAGTGATGCCGATGAAGTTGTTGAAATAAGACCTTCCAAGCCGGGCTCTGTCGCAGAGCTTATAAAAAGCCCGGTCACAGCTGAAGGAATTAAAGATACCTCTAAAATGGCAAAAATCCAGTTTGAGGAAACTTCTTTTGATTTTGGAACCATCCATCAGGGTCAAGTCATTACACATTTTTTTAAACTGAAAAATGTCGGAAAAACTCCTTTGATTATAAGTGATGGTCATTCAACATGTGGGTGTACTGTACCGGAATGGCCCAAAACTCCAATTGCTCCGGGCGATACGGCATCTATCAAGGTGGTCTTTAATTCGGAAGGTAAAAAAGATGCACAGAATAAGCCTGTGTTTATATATGCTAATACACTTCCGGCCGAAAATAAAATTTACATCACAGGAATTGTCAAATAAAACCATTTAAATAACAAAAAACTACTACCATGGAGGCATTAGGCCAATTACTACCCTTTCTGCTATTATTCGTCGTATTTTATTTCTTTTTCATTCGACCTCAGTCAAAGAAACAAAAAGAACAAAACATGTTCGTTGCCAACCTTCAAAAAGGAGATGAAGTGGTCACCATGTCAGGCATCATAGGCCGAATCACAAAGATTGACGAACAATCTGTACAACTAGAGATAGAAGGTAAAACCTACCTTAAATTTTTGAAGTCAACCATCTCAAAAGAAATGACTGATGCTTATGTAAAAAGCTCAGCAGCTTAATACTAATATGCAGCTAACAACAGAATCTTCATCAGAATACAGGCACCTGGAAAAAATGCCCGTAAATGAATTGCTCTTGGGCATAAATGATGAAGATTCTAAAGTTGCTGCTGCTGTCAGGAAGTCCATCCCTCAAATACACAGCCTTATTACCGCATTGGTCGGCTTCATGAAAGAAGGTGGCAGATTGTTTTACATTGGTGCAGGTACTTCAGGCCGACTCGGTATTCTTGATGCATCCGAATGTCCGCCTACATTTGGAGTTGACCACGGACTTGTCATCGGTATCATTGCCGGAGGTGACAGCGCCATAAGAAAAGCAGTAGAATTTGCCGAGGATGACACAGACCTTGCCTGGAAAATGCTGTCAGGCTACAACATCAGCACAAAAGACTTCGTTATAGGTATTGCCGCATCCGGCACCACACCATTTGTCATTGGCGGGCTTGAAAAATGCCGCCAACAAGGCATTGCTACCGGCTGTATTACCTGTAATGCTTCATCACCTGTTGCTCAGGTTTCTGATTATCCGATAGAGGTGGTTGTTGGTCCTGAATTCCTGACCGGGAGCACCCGGATGAAGTCGGGTACAGCTCAGAAAATGGTACTCAACATGATATCAACCGTTGCAATGATCCAACTAGGTCATGTGGCAGATAATAAAATGGTAGATATGCAGTTGAGCAACCATAAATTAATAAACCGTGGCGTCAAGATGATTATGGAAAAAAAATCAATTTCCTTCGAGCAAGCAAAAGAACTCCTCTTAAAATACGGTAGCGTCAGAGCTGTATTAGACAAGCAATAATCAGCTAATATTCCCCAAACAAGCAGCACCACCACGCTTGTGGTAAAATTTTTATTAAAAAATTGGCATTGTTTCAAAATATAATTTTGAATATTAAAATATGGTGTCAATAATGCACCTCAGGTATTGTCATTTTGGTTTGAATGTTATTACTTTACATTTTTTTATAAAGAAAGCAACATATCTGTTGACCAAGGAATCTGATTATTAAACAATTATAAAGACCGAAATGAAGCTCAGACATTTACTTACATTATCTTTTTTGTTAATATTAAAATTGAGCATGGTAAAGGCCCAGTGTAATGCAATACCTGCCGGTCTGAACTGTGACGAAGCACCTGTACTGTGCAACCTCGCCGATTTGGATGGTTACTGTACGACTCTTCCTGACTACCCAAACCCGACAGGTCCGAACCCTTTGTGTTCGATGAGTGGTGGCGGTGTACCTAATAATACCATCTGGTTTGGATTTATTGCCGGTACTACCAACTACAGTCTCAACATTATCCCATCCAATTGTACCACCGTTGGCGGTTCTTCAGGTATTCAGGGTGGTATCTATGGTGGTGGCTGTGGTAGTTTGTCGCCAGTTGTCTGTCAGGGTTTATGCCAAAACGGAATCATTTCCTTGTCAAGCGGCAGTTTTACACCAGGTGAAGTTTATTATTTCATCATAGATGGTTGTAATGGATCGGTATGTGACATCACAGTGGATGTATTACAGGGTGGCCCCCTAGTGATGGGTACAATAAATCCAATTGCAGGACCTAAAAAAGTATGTCTTGGAGGAACATTTAACTATAGTGTGAATAATGTGAATGGCGCAACAGCTTATCATTGGACACTTGACGGAAATTTGCTCTCAGATCCTGAAACTGAAGATAATAATATCTCTATTACATTCAATGATGAGGGTGTACATCAGTTATGCGTTGATGTTTCCAATTATTGTAATGATGTAGCCGGGCCTCCCAATCAGCAATGTATAGATATAACCGTTGAAAAGGTGGTGGCCAAAGATCCGCCTGAGAAATGGGTATGCCCTAATGAAGAATATGTATATAATGGTGTACCTTATGGTGTTGGTGAACACGAAATTACACTCCAATCATGGCAAAAATGTGATAGCGTTGTAACATTAAAAATCAATGAAATAGATATTCCGCCAAAAGATCTTGGAATCTTCTACCGTTGTAAAGGTGACTGTATAACCATCGAAGACAAATACGGTGCCGGGCAGTTATTATTCTGCGACAACACAGAAAGCGAAGACGTCGTACTGAAATCCTACCAGGGTTGCGACAGTATAGTCACATTTACCCTACGCTTAGTAGAAGTGGATGTCAAAATCGAGCCACCATACGAACTAGGCTGTGTAGTTGACCAGACTCCGTTAGATGGTTCATATTCATACGTTGAAAATTATGAAACCGTAGAATATCTGTGGACAATGTGCCCTACCTGTTACATCCTAGGCTCTCCTACGGATCCTGAAGTGGATACAGAAGTGCCTGGTGAATATTGTCTGACCATAACCGCCACTGCACCTGATGGAACTGTTTGTTCTGGTAAAAAATGTGTTACCGTCACATTTAACCCATTCTCACCTATTGCAGGCATCATTGGTGACAATCTAACTTGTGCCCAAGATTCTGTGATACTTCAGGGTACTTCCAATGACCCGGATGTCACTTATTCCTGGAAAGGACCCAATAATCAGTCATACACAACCAAAGATATCAAAGTAGGTACTCCTGGTACATATACCCTCACAGTAACTTCACCAAATCTTTGCTCCAATACCAAAACGTATGATGTTCTGTCATTTATAAATTACCCGAATGCAGATGCTAGTGGTGGCTTGATTGACTGTAATAAACCAAAAATACAGATAAGCGGTAAAAGTGATACAGCCGGTGTTTCCTACGCATGGTACAATGACAAAAACCAAAAGATTTCAAGTACAGCCATAGCCAATGTTGACACTGTAGGAAATTATTATTTTGAGGTGACCAATCCTAAAAACGGTTGTGTGAGCTATGATACCGTTGCAGTTATTTCAGACTTTGAACAACCAAAAGATGTAACAGCCAGCGGAACTACTTTCACTTGTACAACCTTCCCAGTTAAAGTTGATGCTAACTCATCCACTACCGGTGTTACCTACACATGGACCGGACCAAATGGATTCTCTTCCAACATCAAGAACCCTGACGCACCTTATGAAGGTGACTATACAGTCGTGGTGACAGGACCAAACGGATGCAAGGATACGGCTGCAGCTACTATCTTTTCTGATACCATCAAACCAGTAGTCAAAACATTTAACGATACAATTGAATGCTTTACATATACTGCGACCGTTAAAGCCAGCAGTTCAGCTCCTAATTCAAGTTATTCTTGGTCAGGACCTGGTGCATCTGGTACAGGTGACAGCCTGATTGTCAACCAATCCGGTACATACACCGTAACGGTAACTGATAACTCAAACGGCTGTACCACAATTGCTACAGCAAGTGCGCTGGATGCTTCTGCTACCCCTAAGGCTATCATACAGACACCTGCCATACTCACTTGCGACAGTGTTACTGTTACCATAATTGGAGGCAGCACTTTGAATATACCAAGCATCACATTCGAATGGAATGGCCCAGGAGGTTATACAGCGAACACGAAAGATGCTAAGGTGAACCTTCCGGGTACATATACACTTACTGTTAAGAATACAGACAACAATTGTTCTGATAATCTGTCGGTAGATGTTGATATAAATATTGCAAAACCTAACGTATCTGCCTTGGGTGATACAACAGATTGTATTTCGGGTACAGCAACACTGTGTGGTAATTCTTCTACTCCGAATGCCAAATTCCAATGGTACACAGCAACTGATGTAGCTTTATGCAATACCATCTGTTGTGATGTAGCAGGTGCTGGTGACTACAAACTCATCGTCACAGACCCTGTCAATGGATGTACATCACAGGCAGATGTAAAAGCTGTAAAAGATGATGACACTCCTGACCTGAGTTTTACAAAATCTGACGATCTCGATTGTAACGTCACATCAGTTGACCTGACTGCCATTTCAAGCGTAACAGGTGCTATATATGCATGGTCAGGCCCTGGTGCACCGGCAAGTTCTGTTACCAATTATTCTACCGGCACTCCGGGCGTATTCACGGTAGTAGTTACCAATCCAAAAAACAATTGTACTAATTCAGCTTCTGTCAATGTACTTCAGGATATTGTCAAACCTGTTATTTCAGCCATTTCGGATACCATTAAGTGCAACAATAACAAAACAGCAACCATCACAGGTACATCGAATGTGACCAATAACATCAATGTACAATGGCTGTACCCAAGTGGAAATCCGGTAGCCAACACTCTGAATTTCACGACCGGCAATTCACAGATTTACCAGCTTGTTGTTACTAATAACACCAATGGTTGTTCAAGTACTTTAAACCTCAATGTACCAGAAAATACAAAGTTGCCGGATATTTCAGCAACAGGAGATGTTATTACTTGTTTTGAACCTCAAGCAGTTTGTAATGGAAATTCGGTAACACCTAATGTAAGCTATCAATGGAGCGGCCCGGGAGGTTTTACTTCATCAGCTAAAAATGCTTCAAACATAACAGTCGATGGAACATACCAGCTTGTAATAACAGATAATATCAATGGATGTAGTTCTACTACAACAGTTAATGTAACCAAGGATAATTCTAACCCTGATATCACTGCAGCCGGTGGCACGCTTACTTGTACTAACAATTCGCAGATCAGCTTATCTGCAAACTCCAATACCACTCCTATTGTTTATAAATGGTCAGGCCCTAACAATTTTTCAAGCAATCAGCAGAATCCTGTTGTTAATGTTTCGGGCAGTTATGTAGTCTCTATCACCAACACTCAGAATGGTTGTGAATCTACCCAATCAGTCGGTGTATTGAGTGATGAAGAAAAACCTGATTTGTCTGTGAACGATGCTGTACTTGATTGTATCGTCACCAGCCAGACTTTAAATGCTTTGTCAAATACGCCGGGCGTAACATATCAATGGACCGGACCTAATACAAGCAGTACCAGCAGCTCAGTGGTTGTTACTGAAGCAGGGCAATATACATGTGTTGTAACAGCACCTAACGGATGTACAACCAGCAAAACATCAACGGTAACGCTCAATGCCGATCTTCCGACAGCACTGGCCAAAGCAAACGGTGAACTAAACTGTACAGTCAAAACCGTAACTGTAAGTTCAGCAGGATCCAGCAGTGGTCCACAATTTACTTATACATGGAGCGGACCGGGTGGATATACATCTTCACAGCCAGATATCAATGCAGTGGAAGCAGGTCTATACACGCTGGTAGTAACCAATACACTCAATGGTTGCAGCAAGTCAATAACAGCTACGGTACCAATCAACGAAAATGTACCAACTGCCTTGGCTACTGAATCCAAAAACCCGAATTGTTTTGGTACAACCGATGGTTCTATTTCAGTAAAAGGTGTCACAGGCGGAACTTCGCCGTTTGTTTATTCTATCAACGGAAAATCTTTTACCGCTGAAAGCAAATTTTCATTCCTTGGAGAAGGTACTTACAAAATAAGTATTCAGGATGCAGTAGGTTGCGAATACGATACACTACTCATACTGAAACAACCGGAGTTACTTGTTGTAGATGCCGGAAAAGACACTATCATTCCTTGGGGCACAACCTACCAGATAGAGGCTAACATCACACCCGCTAATGCAAAAATAGCATCCATTAGCTGGAATCCGGTTGTCGATACTTTTTGTGCAAATTGTCTTTCTCCAACCGTGACACCATTTGACGCAAGCCTATACACTATTACAGTAGTGGACAGTAACGGTTGCAAAGCGACAGATAAAATCTTGATTTTGGTTAAAAAAGAACGTCCGGTGTTCATACCAAATACATTTTCACCGAATGGCGATGGCCTGAATGATGTGTTTTATATCAATGCTCGTGATGGTTTCATTGAAGAAATCTCGTACTTCCAGGTATATGACCGATGGGGAAATAAAATTTTTGAAAAAGAAAAATTCCAACCAAATGATCCTGCCTACGGATGGGATGGCTCGTACCGCAATAAAAAAGTGAACAGTGCAGTCTTCGTATATTGGGCACTTATCAAATTCAAAGACGGAGAATCCTTCCTTTATAAAGGAGATGTAACCGTACAGAGATAAATTATTAAATAAATAAATATCAAGGCCTGGGCAAAATTGTTCAGGCTTTTTTTGTGAAATTGAAATATAAATTCATAATTTTGAAATAGCAAACTCACATTTTTTTATAACAACCAATCATTCAACTTTAATACAATGTTCAATGTATGTATTAGTTGCCTCACGCGTACACTTAGGCCAATAATAAGATCTAAGCAACATTTCAATAAGCTGAGTTTCCTATTGCCGGCACTGGTATTATGTATAGATATTTCTCATGCTCAAAATGTAGATTGCGCCACTGCCACCACCATTTGCAACGACCCAATAACCATGGGCAATCCTTCAGGAATGGGAATGAATGACTTTGAACCACCCGGCAATGACCCTGGATGTCTCCAGAATGAAAGTGCCAACTCGAGTTGGTATTATTTTGAGTTTGACAGCTCAACACCACCGGGTTCTATATTTGGTTTCATCATTTCGCCTGCCGGTGGAAAGGGAGAAGATTATGACTGGGCATTGTATGGCCCTGATGTCGGATGTGCCGGCCTTGGTACACCCATCAGATGCTCATCATCAAGCGAATCATGTGGCTTTTGTCCACAAACCGGAATGGGCATGGGTGCAACCGATTTTTCAGAAGGGCCAGGCACAGGAGACGGGTTCGTAGCAACATTGGCAGTACAACCCGGACAAGGCTACTTTTTAAACATCAACAACTGGAAGGGCACAGGCAATGGTTTCAGTCTGGAGTTTACAGGTGATGCAGCAGAATTTCTTGATTGTGGAGCTGACCCACCTTGCTCGCTTATAGCGACAGCTTTACCTGAAAAAATTACCAAATGCCAGGGCGATCCGGATTTCACGATGTCTGCAACTGCCTTTGGAGGCCTTGCCCCTTATACATTTATGTGGTCAGGTACAGGTAACGGAACCGGATTCCTTGATGACCCGGATTCTGAAAATCCCAACGGGACTATACCTCCAGATTTCGCAGGTTCAATAACATATACAGTAACAGTATCTGACAGCAAATGTGAGGCTACTGATATGGTAGAACTGGTTGTAAATCCTAAACCAGTCGTCACCATCGAACAACCACCCAAGCTCTGTTCGAACGGTGCTATATATTCCTTAATCGGAACACCTTCTACCGGTACATGGGGAGGTATTGCTTCATTGAACGGTAAAATCGATCCGTCTAAGCTTCCATCTGGTACCTATCAGGCAACATTGTCATACACCAATTCATTCGGATGTTCGGATATGGCAACAGTAGATATCGAAATCATTGACCCGGTAGAGATAAATGTTGATCCGATCCCTGCCCAATGTATAAACAATCCTGCATTTGTGATAACACCTGACCCATCAGGAGGGCAATGGAGTGGCAATATTGATCCGGATGGTGAATTTAACCCTGCCAAGTTTGGGCTTGGTAGTCATACTGCTATTTATACTTACTACAGCCCTGAAGGTTGTAAAAGTGAAACCTCAGTTATCATAGATGTCATTGATCTTCCTGATATTGACATTACCGACCCTGGTATCTTGTGTGCTGACGAAACCATTGTACCACTTTCTGCCTCACCGGCCGGAGGTACGTGGTCAGGTGTAGCAGACCCGGTAGGTAATGTTTATCCTAATCAGCTGGGTGCCGGTACTTTTAAAGTATATTATTCTTTTACAGACAATGAAGGGTGTAACAATATCGATTCAATTCTCATCACCGTTGTTACGCCTCCCTCTGCCATACTCGAACAGGCCGTCACAGTTTGCAATTCGAATGTTTCGGGCGACAATACGCTTATCGATTTTAACACCTTAATCATTTCCGGTGACGCTGGCGGTAATTGGGCTGATCTCAATAATTCGGGGGCTACAGGAAATTATCCGGTTCTTAATTTTAACGGTGTAATCCCAGGTACATATACTTTTCAGTACGTAACCCAATCTGCCCAAGGTAATTGCAAAGAATTCACCGGCACGGTGGAAATAATAGTACTTGATTGCAGTTGTCCGGGAACGGCTATTAAGAGTCCGGGTACATTTTGTACTGATAATGCAGAGTTTGACCTCGACCAGTATAAAATAACGACTGAGCCAGGTTCATGGAAAATAAATATAACACCCGGAGGGCCCAATCCGGCAACTATTTTAGGTACAACATTCAAGGGCACCGGTAAAGACCCGGGTACATATACCATTCAGTTTACACTGGCTAACCCGGCAGGTGGCAATTGTCCTGAATCCTCTACTACTACAGTTACACTCGTAAGCCCTCCTTTTGCCATTTTACCTTCAACCATCAATGTATGCAACCAAACAGGAAGTGGCTCCTACCCTATCATTATTGATCTGAAAAGCTACATCTCGGCAGGTGATAAATCCGGTAACTGGAAGGATTTGAATAACTCCGGCGCAAATGGCAGCTTCAATAACCTTGACTTTTCAGGCGTATCACCAGGGCAATATGTGTTTGAATATACAACCGCTTCGGCAACTGCACCTTGTAAGGATCAGGTTTATACCGTAACGGTTCAAGTTTCTGACTGCAATTGTCCGGATATTACGTTTAATCCTGCACCTAAAATATGCCAGGACAACGGCACAATTGATCTAATCAACATCCAAGGTAACTCAGCGCCAGGAATCTGGTCTATTAAAAACACTCCCGGTGGAAACAATGCAGCCAGTATTCAGGGCAATTATTTTATCTCTCAAAGCAGTGACCCGGGCATATACACACTTCAGTACACGCTTACCAATCCGGTAGCAGGATGCACGGATTCAAAAGAAATTCAGGTAGAGGTGGTTGCGCTTCCGGTAGCTACAGTCACCAGTACCGCTCAGGTCTGCAATAGTCAGGGCAATGGAAATTTTATTACCACCATTGATTTTTCAACACTGGTAACAGGTGGCGACAAGAATGGTGTGTGGTCTGATATAAGTAATTCCGGGGCCATAGGTAGTTTCCCGACTCTAGATTTTACGGGCATCGCACCCGGTACATATACATTCCGTTACACTACCAATTCTGCTCTAAACCCTTGCCCTGAAGTGAGTTATAATGTGGTCATTACAGTTAAAAATTGCGAATGCCCCGACATTTCATTAACACCTTCGACCGATATATGTAATGATATTGCATCATTTGATCTTAGTTCATTATTGATTACCAATGAAGCAGGTACCTGGTCGGTCATAGCATCACCTTCCGGAGGCAAGCCTTTGACACTCAATGGCAATGTACTAACAATCGACCATGCAACTCCAGGCAGCTACACATTACAGTATAGCCTAAGCAATATCCCACCTGCGGGTTGCCCATCATCCAATACATGTATCCTTAACATACTTAATGCAGCCAATGCAGGCACGGTACTCAATGATTTATCAATTTGCAAAGGGACAAAACAAACTGTTTCTTTAGCCGATTTGTTGGTGAACGAAGACACAGGAGGAAAGTGGCAATCTGACCCATCTTCAGCTCAGCCGGGTACCAACTTTGACGCCACAACAGGTTCACTCATTTGTGATAATCTACCTGCAGGCACATATACATTTGACTATATAGTCAGTGGCACACTACCTTGTTCTGACAAAACAAGCAAAGTGAATGTAATCATCCATGAGCTGCCATTGGTGAATGCAGGACAAGACAAAACCATTAATTGCAACGCTACGAGTGTCATTCTGGATCCTATTGTAAGTACCGGCGGGAATATTAAGATTAATTGGACCGGACCCGGTATTAGCGATCCTGACATTTTAATACAAAACGTGAACAAGTCTGGAATTTATATACTAGAAGCTTTGGACAAAAATAGCGGTTGTAAAGCATCTGATACCTTAGAAGTGAAAATGGAAGGTGAACCAATTACTGATGTCATATTTACTGTCAAGAACACTAGCTGCCCGGGAATAGATGACGGAAGTATAAGTATAGATGCCATAAAAGGCGGTACACCAGATTATTCAATATCATTAAACGGTACTAATGGAGGTAATAGCTTAGTTTTTCCTGATTTATCGTCCGGCAATTACATTTTGCAGGTAACAGATGCAAATGGCTGTAGTTACAAAGCAAATATCACCATTGAACAAGGAGAAGCACTTACCATTGACCTTGGACCAGATTTGCACCTTCTGGAAGGAGACAAATACAATATATCATATAAGGCTAGTAAATCTGTCAACCAGATCATTTCAATCGTTTGGACACCTGAAGTTTGTCAGGGATGCCAGAGTTTTGAAGCTATTGCAGCCAAGGACATTACATATCAATTACAAATCGAAGATAAGTATGGATGCAAGGCTAATGATGAAATTACCATATTTGTCAAAAAAGTTCGAAAAGTATATATACCAAATGTATTTTCACCGGATGCCGATGGTATAAATGACAATTTCATCATTTACTCAGATACAGGAATCAAGCAAATAAAATCGCTACGGATTTACAATCGCTGGGGTGGTTTACTTTTTGATGCTAAAAATTTTCCACCAAATGACCCGAAATATGGCTGGAATGGCAAATTTGAAGGTAAGAGGCTTGATAATGGTGTTTATGTATTTGTAGCCGAAATAGAATTCACAGACAACGAAACCGCGATATATAAAGGAGATATTACGATTTCACGGTGAAAAGAATACTAAAAAAATAGAATTGAGAAAGAAGAAATTTTCAATTCTTATATAATTGTCTTACTTTTGAAGCTTACAGACAACGTATTGTGCTGTAACTATATCTATTAAAAAAAAACGCCTAATGAGATTGAAGTATTTACTCGGATTTTTATTTTTTCTTAGTTTTCAAGTAGCCGTATTTGCTCAACCTTGCAATGTGCCCCCCTCGCAGTATAATTGTAGTGATGTAATGGCATTTGATGCGGTATTGTGTAATATAAATGACCTGGATGGTTATTGTACTACCATGCCCGATTTTCCGAATCCTACCGGTCCAAGCCCACTGTGTAATTCAAATGGAGGTGGTGTAGCAAACAACACGATATGGTTTGGTTTCATCGCCGGGACTAGCAGTATGACACTACAGGTAATACCTGCCAATTGTACTGATGTAGGTGGAAATATCGGTTTACAAATGGGTATCTATGAAGAACCTTGTCCGCCAAGTGGTAAAGAAATCGTTTGTACCGGGAATTGTGTCAATGGCCCTTACACGCTTAGCAGTAACAATTTTGTGCCGGGTAAGACCTATTACTTTTGGGTTGATGGTTGCGCTGGATCAGTATGTGACATAACCGTGGATGTAATCCAGGGTGGCCCTCTGATGATGGGAACAATAGGCCCTATAAAAGGACCTAAAAAAGTTTGTACAGGCGGAACATTCACGTATTCAGTTGACCCTGTAGTAGGTGGAGCTTATTACCATTGGTATCTTGACAATGACCCACAGGGCGATCCTACTACAAGTACCGAAATCAAAGATATCACCTTCCCCTCAGCCGGTGTACATAAAGTGTGTGTAGATGTTTCGAATTTCTGCATACCGGAATCTGCTCCGCCTGCCCAGAAATGTATAGATGTAACCGTTACCACCATTGTACCCATTAATCCAAAACCAGTCAAAATATGTCCTGATGCTGAATATACTTATGCAGGCCAGAATTATGGATTGGGCGATCACGAAATCACTTTTACTTCCTGGCAAGGATGCGATAGTATTGTTACGCTAACAGTAGAACCGATTATTGTGCCCCCTAAAGATTTGGGGCTTATCTATCGATGCTATGGCGACTGTATTACTGTAGAAGATAAAAAAGGCAATGGAGGAGTATATTGTGATAATGGCACCGAGGAAGTTCACCTTGAATCCTATCAGGGCTGTGATAGTGTTGTTACCTTTCAGCTTGCCCTTGTCGAAATCGAAGTCGAAATAGAGGATCCTGACCAATTGGGTTGCCTTATAAACAGTACAGTTCTAGATGGATCAAAATCCGTTAATGAAAACTGGACTAATCTCAAAATAAAATGGGAGGCATTTAATGGCGGTAAACTTTCAGGTCCAAGTGATGTGCTGGTAACACAGACCGAGACTGGAGGAAAATACTGTCTGACACTAACCGGTACAGCACCTGGTGGTATTAGCTGTACTGATAGTGCCTGCGTAATAGTCTATGTCGATCCGACTTCCCCACAGGCATCCATTACGGGAGATATCATTTCATGCTATAAAGATACTGTCACCTTATTCGGGTCATCGACCGCTCCTAATTCTGATTTTGTATGGACTTCACCTTCAGGTAAAAAAGACACCATCCAAAATCTTAATGTAACACAACCAGGTACATATACCTTGGTGATTACCGCACCGAATCTTTGTACAGACTCCGAAACCTACAATGTAGTCTCTATAAAAGCTAACCCAAATATTTCTTCAAAAGGTGATACAATAAGCTGTAAGAATCCTAATAAAACCCTGACAGGAACAAGTAGTACACCAAACGCTACATATAAATGGTACGATTCAGGAAATAATGTTATTTCAAATGTCAATACTGTTAATGTTAATACCGCAGGTAATTATGTGTTTGAAGTTTTCGATCCTAATAACGGATGTTCCTCAACACTGAACGTTCCGGTTATTGGAGATTTTGACCAGCCAGCAAATGTCACGGCAAGTGGTGATACTTTTGATTGTGTCAAATTCCCAGTTAAAGTTACAGGAAATTCCAGTACAACCGGTGTTACATACAGCTGGAAGGGCCCGGGTGGTTTCACTTCATCACTTCAAAACCCTGACGTAACCAATGCAGGCGAATATGAATTGGTAGTTACAGGACTTAATGGTTGTAAGGATACTGCATTGGCTATGGTAGCTGCGGACACCATTAAGCCGGATTATGCTATAAAAAATGACACCATAGATTGTTTTACATTCACAGGTACACTTGTGGCAAGTAGCAATACCCCGGGTGTAACCTACAGCTGGAGTGGCAATGGTGTTACGGGTACCGACCCGAGTATAACAGTTAACAAAGCCGGTATTTACACGGTAGTCATTACTGCGCCTAACGGATGTACAAGATCAGCCAATGCAGAGGCCTTGGATGCTAAAGACAAACCAGTAGCATCAGCCACAGTGACAAGCCCGATCACCTGTGATAGCGTCTCAGTAACACTTACAGGCATATCGAGTCTTAGTCTGCCGACCATCAACTATTCATGGAGCGGTCCGGGTGGATTTTCTGCCAATACAAAATACACAAAGGCCACTGTTACAGGCCAATATACAGTGACCGTGACCAATACCCAAAACGGATGTACAGACAGTGCGGATATTGATGTACTACAAAATACAACTGCACCGAACGTAACAGCTAAAGGTGACACGACTGACTGTATCTCTGGTCAGGCGACCTTAACAGGTGGATCCAGTACACCAAATGCAGTATATCAGTGGTTCAATGCCACAGGTGTGCCGCTCTGCCCTACTGCCAATTGTGATGTAGCCGGTGCTGGCATTTTTACACTTGTCGTCACAGACCCTGTCAATGGTTGTACTAGCTCTCAAAGTGTCGAATCTGTCAAAGACCAGGATACACCTGACATTACTTTAGATAAAGATGATGATCTGGACTGTAACATAACAACCGTAAATCTGACAGCTACTTCAAGTGTACTGGGGCTCACATACGCATGGACTGGTCCTGGTGTACCTGGTGGGTCAGTTACAAATATCTCTACTAGCACTCCCGGCATATTCACCGTTAAGGTGACCAATCCGAAAAACCAATGTACCAACTCGGCAAGCATTCAGGTCGATCAGGATATAGTGAAACCTGTCATTTCTGCTAAAACCGACACAATAAATTGTTACAATAACAAAACAGCTACCATAAACGGCACTTCGGATGTTACTAATAATATTACTGTATCATGGGTTGACCCATCTTCAAATGCAGTAAGCAGTAACCTTAATTTTACAACACAAACTGCACAGACATATACGCTGATAGTGACCAACAACAGTAATGGCTGTTCAAACACTCTTAATCTTAAAGTACCTGAAAACACTACCGTTCCAAACATTTCGGCACAAGGTGATGTAATCAATTGCTATGAACCAATCGCTGAATGTGTTGGCAACTCATCAACCAATAATGTAAAATATGCATGGAGTGGCCCGGGTAACTATTCTGCCAATACTTCAAATGCAGACCTCATTACCACTGCAGGTGATTATACACTTGTTGTGACTGATATAAAGAATGGTTGTACAAGTACTATGACTGTAATTGTAGTACAGGATAATGCCAACCCTGATGTTAATGCAACAGGTGGCACCCTTACTTGTACAAATAATTCGCAGATACAACTTACAGCTTCTACTTCAGCTACGCCTGTCACGTGGGTTTGGAGTGGTCCTAACAACTTCTACTCTACCCAGCAAAATCCTACAGTAGGTGATGCAGGTACTTACACTGTAGTAGTTACGGATACCGGAAATGGTTGCACCCAGACAACTACTGCAAATGTAACAAGTGATGAGAATGCACCGGACTTGTCAGTAAACGATGCTGTAATAGACTGTATAAATACTTCTCAAACTCTTAATGCAGTGTCAAATACACCAGGTGTCACGTACGCTTGGAGTGGGCCTGGCATTAATACTACCACGCCGTCTGTTACGGTTACACAAGCAGGTAATTATGTATGTGTAGTAACTGCACCAAACGGCTGTACTACATCAAAGACTTCTACCGTAACACTTAATTCTGATTTGCCGAATGCTCTCGCTCAGGTAAGTGGCGAACTGAACTGTACAACAAAACTTGTCAATGTTACAACAACAGGCTCAAGCATCGGAAACCAGTTTAGCTACAGCTGGACCGGTCCGGGAGGTTTTACCGGCAACCAAACAAATTTCTCTGTAGCAACACCGGGCGTTTACTCACTTGTCATCACCAATACCAGTAATGGCTGTACAAAAACAACTGACATAGAAGTTCCAATCAATAACGAAATGCCTACAGGTCTTACTACCGAGCAGGGGAATCCTAAATGTTTTGGAAATAAAGACGGATTTATCATTGTAAACGGTGTGACCGGCGGTACTGCTCCATTTACTTATTCTATCAATGGTGGCACATTTAATACTGCTTCGGAGTTTCAATTCCTTGGTGACGGTACTTACAAGATTTCTATTCAAGATGCAGCGGGCTGCGAATACGACACATTGCTTACTATCAAACAACCTGCATTGTTCACAGTTGAAGCGGGCAAGGATACCATCATTGGATGGGGCAATTCAATCACTTTGGGTATTGACAATATCAGTGACCTAGGCAGGCTCAAAACACTTGAATGGACACCGGCTCTGGATTCTTTCTGTGCAAATTGTCCGAACCCAACAGTACAGTTATTTAATGCCCAGTTGTTTACTGTTACGGCTACTGATACTTCTGGCTGTGTGGCTACTGATAAAAAACTTGTATTTGTTAAAAAAGAAAGGCTGGTTTACATCCCTAATACTTTTTCACCAAACGGTGATGGCCTCAATGACTTCTTCGGCATCCAGACAGGACCCGGAGTTGAAGAGATCAAGAAATTCGAGATCTTTGACCGTTGGGGTAATAAGATATTTGAAAAGGAAAACTTCCTACCTGGCCCTAACAGTGATACAGTCAACGGATGGAATGGTCAATATCGCGGAAAGGTGGTAAACAGTGGCGTATTTGTTTACTGGGCAATGATTAAATTCCTGGATGGTGAAGAAATCCTGTATAAAGGTGATGTAACTGTCCAAAGATAAAATCCTGTTACAATATTCAAAAGAAAAGCCCGTAAGTAATTCTTGCGGGCTTTTCCTTTATGTGGTGATCAGGATAAGGCCTGCTTAATGTCCCAGATGATGTCATTGAAGTTTTCTACCCCAATTGACAATCGAACCATTTTTCCTGTTATGTTCATTTCAAGCTTATGCCCCGGGTCAACCCCGGCATGTGTCATGGTGTCAGGATGTTCTGCAAGTGACTCTGTACTGCCAAGACTTACTGCAAGTTTTATGAGTTTTAGATTATTCAGAAAAGCAAATGCTTCTGCTTCGCCACCCTTAATATCAAACGAAACCATTGCACCCGGTGAGACACATTGCTTGTTAAATACTTCAAACTCAGCATCGTTGCTGTCCAGATGACCTATATAATAAACGCGCTCTACTTTAGGATGTGTACTTAGAAATGCTGCTACTTCCTTTGCATTGGCAGCCTGTTGATCCATTCTCACCTTTAAAGTTTCAAGACTACGTAGCAACAACCAGCCTGTCCATGGTCCGCACATATTTCCTAGGAATGTGCGTAAAGTCTTTACTCTTGCCATGACCTCAGCATTGCCCAAAACAGCACCTGCAATAACATCGCTATGCCCACCAATGTATTTTGTTGCCGAATACATCACAAAATCAGCTCCATGCTTCAAGGGATGCTGCCATAATGGTCCAAGATAGGTATTGTCCACCGCAACGAATACTGTTTTTTCATCTGTCTTAAAATAATCTGCTACTTCTCTGCAAGCACCAATGTCGATTAGTGCATTAGTTGGGTTGGCAGGTGTTTCTACATATATCATGGCGAGTTTGTCCGCATGTGGTGAACCTTTTATCAAATCTGCCAATCCATTTCTTTCTTCACCTGGCTTAAATCCGAGCGTATGGATTCCTAACTTTGGTAAAAAATGATTGATAAAATGATCTGTACCGCCATAGAGCGGATTGCTATATACAAGCAGATCACCGGGTTTCAGGAATTCGAGCAAAACTGTCGTAATGGCCGACATTCCGCTTTCGAATACTGCACAATCTTCGGCACCATCCCATAAGCAAAGGCGGTCTTCGAGTATCTCAAGGTCAGGGTTATTTAATCGACTATATATAAGCCCCAGCTCTTCGTTTGGGAGTTTTTTACGGATACCATAAGCAATTTCAAAAAAAGCTTTTCCTTCCTCTGCCGTTTTAAATACAAAGGTAGATGTTTGAAAAATCGGACATTTTACCGCACCTTCAGATAGCTCTGGTTTATAACCGTAACTCATCATCAGACTCTCTGGCCGCATGTGTTCTTTCATAAAATAAAAAATTTGTGTATTATAAAAATGTGTTAGTATGTTCTACGTCAATTATTCAATAAAAGATTAATAAATTTACATTCATCGAGGAGGCTTCATTTCAATGTCGTGATTTCTTACTACTTCAACCTCCGATCAATCCGGTTTTTATTTATCTGAATAAGCTTACATTGCCTTTTTTGAAAAATCTCTTTCCATCGGCACATAGAAATTCTACCTGATAGCCATAGACATCCGGTGATGACTGGTCGCCTTTGTAACTTCCGTCCCATCCTTCATCCTTGTCTTCAGAATAATATACCAATACTCCCCATCTATTGTAAACACTCAGTTTTATTTCAGTAATAAATTCGCCCCGTATATAAAACCGGTCGTTCTTACCGTCTCCATTCGGAGAAAATGCATTCGGAATAAAACTAAAAGGCTCCTCACATACCGGATTGAAAACTTGTACCAGTATGCTTGCTTCATTCCTACAACCGTCTTCATTGATAATCAACAAAGTATAACTCGTGGACTGCTCAGGTGTAGCCACAGGATTATGAATAGCAGCATTGGACAAACTACCTGCAGGTGACCAGAAATAACTATACCCCGGGTCATAGGTTGCATTCAGCTGAGCCGACTGGCCCGTAGCAAGAATTGTTGGGTCAGCAGTGATACTCAGTGGTGGCTGGTATTCGAATACATCAACCGGGAGCTCTTTTGTTACCGAACATCCATATTGATTGGTACATGTAACATCAAGTTCGAAACTCTTATCAGCCGTCACCAGATAATTTCCCGTAGCAGAATCTACGAATACCAATCCCGAAGGGTCAAAAACACAACTTAATTGATCTCCGGCAAACAGATTAATAACACTAACGATAGCAGTATCTCCTGCACACAGTATGGCAGGGTTAGGGAGTATCTGTGGCAATTGATTGAGTATGTTCACCATAATTGTGTCAACACAGCCCGATGGTGCGGTTACTGTCCCGTAGTATGTACTATGTCTGTCCGGCTTTACTTTCAGGCTGTCTCCAATGGCTATTACATTATCCAGTTTTTCTGTATCAAACCAGAGAATACTGTTGCCAATATCAGTTTTTACAGAAATGATTGAGGCCGAATCACAAATGACTGAATCATACTGAACCGTGTATTCTGCCGAAGGGAGTACATCAAGAAATACCTTGAAGGCCGATTGACAAAACACCGAATCTGTTATTTGCGCCTTAATACTGGCGGTCAGAACTTCACTTTGGCTACTCTTGATGATAGGTGAAGCAATAGTAGGATCAGAAACCAATGCTGCGGGCTGCCACTCAAAACTGAGGTATGCATACGCATTATAATTCAGTTTGATTTCTCTACCTGAACAAGTCTTGATACTGTCATCAGGTATGGTTGGGATGAAAGTGCCTGCAATGTTGGCCGGGATTGTATCAACACAACCATTCATCTGGTCTATTATTAACAATATCTTGAGGTCGGGTTGTACCTTATGCAATGTAATTTTCAACGAATCGCCTTCTACCAGACCTCCAAAATTTGAATACCAATAGGCCTTATGTATATTCGGGTCATATCCTTCGCTGGTATTTTTTAGAGCCACAACGAGGCTATCATGACAAACAGGCACATCAAGCTGATAACTCAGATCCAGGCTTCCTTTCCCTACAGATATTTGACCCAACAATGTATCGAGACACACAGCACCCGGAACCCAGGCTTTAATTTGGTAAACTCCTGTATCAGCAAAATCGATCGAAAATGGTGCTGACTGAAAGTATTGTACACTATCACCATCATCAACCAACCAATGATAGTATGGTGCATTTTTACCGTTCGCTTCTACAAATATCCTCGTGCCGGCGCATTGATGGTATGTGAAAAAAACTGTCGGCACAGTATCAACAACAAATATTGCAAATGAATCAGCAACCAAACAACCTGCCTGGTTACTCAGCGTATAATAATACCAATGTTTTCCTGACTGTGCTGGAAAAATCTTAGCACCGAATCCATTGGCATTTAGGGAAGGGTCTGCTGACCATTGGATATTCATTGTCGGGCCTATACCCTGCTTGACAACTACATTGGCGGTATCACCCGGGCATATAACAAGATCATCAGGATTTTCGTGATAAATACCATTGCCGGTTATCTTAACCGAATCAATCTTTTCACAACCATAAAAATCAGTTATTTTTACATAAATGAGCTTCTGGCCGGATATGGAATTCAGCATGACTTCGTCGGTTGTGTCAATAATCTGTGAAAAATCTTTTTGATAACTAGTATATATTTTAGGCAAATAAGCATCGGTGCTTATTGTAAGTTTATAATCTTTATCACATGTAGATATACTGTCTGGTAAGTTGATGGAGAATTCAGGAGCCACTTTAACCCAAAGATCGCGCGTAACATTGCAGATGCTAAGCTTGTCTTTTACTTTGAGTGTGTAATGTATATCCTGTGGTGTAAAACACACCGGATTGGCTTTGGTGCTATCAGACAAATAACTGCCGGGTGCCCAGGTCAAAATATAATTCGTGTCAACCGGCCCCGGAAGAATAAGCTCCTGCCCAGGACATTTGTAAAGTGTGTCGGTCGGAAATTTGAATTGTATCATTTTGGGGAATACGATGTTACGTTTCCTGACTTTTTCACAACCAAGCTCATTCGTAACGATCAGCGTTATTTCCCATATACCAAGTGTGTCACCAACGAAAACAGGATTTTTCAGGGTCGAACTATCTTTTAGTACACCGCCGATTTTGAGATAATATTTCCACGACACAATGCTACTCACCGTATCAATTGAAGCATCGGTTACTGCCACTACCATCGAATCGGTACAAGACAGCAGTTTGAGCTTGTACTCAGGTGACAGTGAATTTTTATAAACTTTAATGGTTTTAAAAAAAGTATCTGTACATATTTCACTTGCCTTCGCAATCAACTTAACAGTATAAGTACCTGTGTCCGGGTAAGTATAATTTGGATTAAAAATAGTTGATTTGTCAAGAGTAGTTGTCGGATCTCCAAAATCCCATTCAAATTTATTGCCGTTCTGTGATTGATTGATAAAGCTGACGTTAAGCCCGCTGCAGTTGACATCGGGCACAAAAAATGCGGATTCGGTCTTACCACACAAGCCTACGTTGTATTGAAAATCTCTGGTTGTTGTTGAAATAATTTTCCCGTCGCGATATTCTTCAATACAGACACCTACTACAAATTGCCCTATGGTATTGGGTATGCCGGTGAGTAAGCCGGTTTTGCTGTCAATGGCCAATGGCACACCCCCCATCAGATTATCGATATTGTAAGGTGGATCCTTCCAGACTACTTTATCATAAGGCGGGGCGTTGGGTGGCTGAGGTTGTGGGTCATCTTTTAGTCCGTTGGTAGGTGTACAAAGTTTATAAACAATAGAGTCCCCGTCCGGATCAATGGCCGAATGATCGAAAATAATTGGTTCGTTGGCACATATATAGATAGGTGGCCAGTATTTGAACTTGGCACTTGAGTTGCATTCGAGCAATGCCTTCTCTGTTATCTGAATGACAAATGATGCCCCTGTATCATCGGGTTTTACAATATTGACAATGGTCTTGTTTCGGCAACATCGTTGATAGACCAATGTATAACCACCGAGTATAGGTTTCAAGTCTATTGTATCTTTGTACACTGATGTGTGTACACAAACATTTGGCGGAATAACTTTGCAGTCACCAATCAGGGTTTGCTTGATGGTATCATCGTGCATGTAAGGAATTCGGATGTCATCTATGAGTTCGTTTTTATAGTTAAAAACACCTATAGAAACTGTATCGTCAAAGGGCGGAACTCCGTTAAAGCAATCTCTATAAACCACCAGTGTGATTTCGTATTTATTATTCCCCAGGCACGAATAGGTTATTTCACCACCGATGATGTGTGTGGCATAAGATTCTATACAGAATCCCAAAAAGAACAAATTCAACCATATTATATACCTCATATTACTACCAGCCTTACTTGAATTTTTCCTACAGAAATAGAACAAAAGAAAAGGTTTATTCAAATTTTTTTTAAAATTAATGAAATAGGCTGTAAAATAAAAATGCCCGAAACAAAATTTTATTCCGGGCATTCCTTAAGTACTTGGTATGACTTTATCTCAATAGGTTGATATTGCCTTGCTTTGTATAAATGGTTCCGTCAAAACATCTTGCTTTCAGATAATAGCCATATACATCAGGCGATAATTCTTTTCCGTTAAATGTACCATCCCAGCCGGTGTTCAGGTCTTTTGATCTGAATACTTCCTGACCCCATCTGTTGTAAATCACAAAGTCCATACCGTCAATAACACTCTCACCACGCACGTAGAGTACATCATTTTTGCCATCGGCATTCGGTGAAAATGCGTTTGGCACAAAGATGAATGGTTCATCACATATCGGGCATTCGTGTGTGACTGTAATGGAAGCAGAACCTTCGCACCCAAGCGTGTCGTTGACTACTACTGTAAATATGGTTGTCTTATCAATCGGTAAGCTGGTTGGGTTAAATATAGTAGGATTAGTAAATAACTCAGGTGGCGACCATTGATAAGTATAGCTCGGATTGGCTCCGGTTGTCAGTTGTATCGCTGTCGGTTCGCAGAATGAGAGTGGTGTGGCGTCGATTTGTGGTATTGGCCCTGAAAGCTTGGTAACCATCAAGGTATCTGTATGTTTACAACCGAGTGGTGATGTAAAAACAGCATAGTACTTTCCACTCTCCGTCACTTTTATCGGTAAGTCATTACCCATACCAAGGAATATCGCAGGTACCTTGTACCACTCAATAGTAGCTACGTTTATCAAATTCTTGGCATGTAGGGTGATTGAGTCCTTACAAATCGTAGTATCATTCATTACTTCGCCATACACAAAATCTTTAATAATAGTGATGGTGTCATAAGTAATGCATGTATCGCCGTTAGGTAATAACAGGCTGATTTTTACAGTATAATAATCTGATGTGAACGGATAAGTCGCTATCGGATTTACACCATTGCAGTCAGAGAGATTCTCGCAAGGGAACCATTCGTAGGTGTAGGTCGAGTCTCCTCCCGGATTGAGCGGCACATACTCTTCAAGACAAGCATTGATCTGTTGGATACAGGTATTGTTAATATAATTGATGTCAATAATCTTGCAAAGCGTATCCATACATCCGCCTTCATCTGTCTCAATGATCAGACAGACTTTGTACTTACCTACTTTATCAAACTTGATGGTTGGGTTCTGTTCATTGCTTACTAAAACACCATCAACAGTCCATGTCCATTTTATGATTTTTGCGTATTTGCTTGTTGACTTATCGAAGAAATGAACAAGTGCATAATTTTCACATTCCTCATATTGATAGTCAAAGTCTGCCTTATTAGGTAATGAATCGAGTACTATGATCTTTTCTATTGAGTCACGGCAAACCCAATCATCCGTTGTATAAAGCAAAACCTTGTATGTACCGGGGCCCGGATAGGTAAACACCGGATCTTTATCCTGAGATTTTGAATTGGCCGGATCGCCGAATTCCCAGAAGAAATGGATGATACCTGGTGTGGATGTATTAATAAACTGTACAGTTAAACCATTACAGCGGATGTCAAATTCAAAATCTACCATAGTGTCGTTGACCATTACAAGTACAGAATCATGTACAATACAAAGACCTACTGTGTCTGTATAATTGACAAAATAAATAGTACTACTGTCCGGACAGGCAAGCGGATTTGGCGAAGTTGGGTCATCAAGTCCTCCCGGAGGTACCCAATCATAGATCAGCATGGTATCAGCACCCGGATACAGATGTACGCATTCATCTATACATATCCTGACCGTATCAGCTGCCGGATTTTTCGGGATGGTATTGGCTTGGAATGATTTTGTTTTTTCATACGAACAAGAATCTTCAGTGGTGGCAATTACTTTAATAGTTACCCAGCCAGATCCCGGGATAGAGAAAATCGGTGTTTTGTCAGTTGAAGTCTGTGTTCCATGCGGAGAAGTCAACTCCCAGTACCAGCTAACCTGTCCAGTACCCGTTGCAGAATAAACCTGAACGTTAGTGATGGCAATATTGATACTGTCTTGGCAATAAGGTATGGACACATCGAAATCAAGACTGTCAATACTCCTCAGCACAAGCACAGTAATATCTTGCGAAACATGACAAAGATTAGTAGAGTCTGTATAAACCATTGTGTATGTGGTAGTAGTCAATGGTGATGCCCATGGATTGGGTATGGAGTCAACCGGCGGAATAAGCCCTGTAACAGGTGACCAGGTATAACTGTAATCTTTAAAATATTTAGGATTGAGGTTAACGGTATCCAATTTACAGATTTTTACAGTATCCAACAACGAATCGAGTTGTAGGATATTCGCCTGAAACTCCTTGATGATTGTATCATTACAACCAAACTGTGTCTCTGCTATCAACCTAACCTTTACCTTGGAGCTTTGGTGAAGCGTAAATTTAGGATTTTGTTCTGTAAAGTTAAGGGTATCAGCATTCATGTTATTAGTCACCTGCCAGTCCCATTTTACTACTGTATCTGTTGAATCATGCGACTGATCAAGTAATTGGATGGTGATGGAGTCAATACAATCAATCACCTGGTAGCCAAAATCGGCATGAAGTGTGTTTTTCTTGAAATGAATGATTTGTTCGAGTGTATCTGAACAGGATGACAATGGTTCGGCCACGAGTTTAACAGCGTAGCTTCCATATTCCGGTACGATCAGTTTGGGATTTTTTTCGGTAGAAAATAATTCATCCTTACTGCCCGGTTTATTAATATTCCTGTAAAACCATTTAAAATCTGTAGCCATGGTGCTGTTGTTCTCGAGCTGCACAGCCAGACTGTCACATACGTTAAACGATTCAGGAAGCCACAAAGCTTCGATCTTACCACATTCTACTACATTATATTGAAAATCTCTCTTCACCATGCTATACAGCTTACCATTCCTGTATTCTTCTACTCGGATACCCACAACAAACTGCCCTAAGGTAGGCGGAGTACCAGTAATAAGTCCCGTAAAATGATCTACTTTAAGCGGATCAGTACCGCCAAGCAGATTAGCATTTGAATAAGGTTTTTTCCACACAACAGTATCATAAGGTGGTGCAAACGGTGGAATCGGTTGATTTTTTACATTATAAATTCCTCCTACGAATGGTGTACAGAATACATATACCAACGAGTCCCCGTCCGAATCATAAGCACTGTGATCAAAAATAATCGGCTTGCCCCGGCAGATAAATATCGGAGGCCAGCCCTTAAACTGTGGTGAGCTGTTACAGTCTTTCAATGCATCTTCTGTTATCCGAATGGTATAGGTAGCACCGGTTTGTGATGGATTGATGATATTGACAATCGTCTGGTTACGACAACACCTTTGGTACGCAAGTGTATATCCACCAGCTATATATGGCAATGTTACTACAGTTGTATATGAGTACCGTTCCACACATACCGAAGGCGGCACATATAGACAAATATCATCGTTGAGCAATGTGTCAGATTTACCAATAAAAGGCATAGCAATGGTATCAAGAAGATTGCCCGAAGCATCAAAAACTCCTACCCATGCAGGATCATCGAATGGCGGAACACCATTATAACAGTCTCTGTACACATTAAGTGTTATCCGGTACTGGTCATTGCCCAGGCATTGATAATACAACTCACCACCTACGATGTGTGTCGCATTTGCTTTTTCAGAATAGAGCGCTATTCCTAATAGTATCAGGAAATATTTGAAAAATCTTCTCATTCCTGTATCATATAATTTTTCCAAACTTTTCATAACTGCGATATGATATCATTTGATATAATATTATTTCTTCTTCTTCATTTTACCTGCCCGGGTCACATCGATAATGGCTGCTCTTCGCTCATAACTCGCTTCAGGCGAATATATTGATGCACTCAGGTCTTTTCGGCTGTCACTAACCTTTCTGCTAGCCCTGGTCTCTCCGTAACTGCGTTTAGTAAGTTTGAGCTGCCCTGATTTGAGATAAGGCAGGAATACGCCTGAATCATAAGATCGGAAGTGGTTGATCAAGCTGTTAACCCTTCTTGACCCAAGATTCTGATTGTATTCTAAAGAAGCCAACGGACTTGTGTATCCTTGTAGTTCAAGATAAATCTTATCTCCATTCTTCAGAAGGTCAAGTAATATTCTGGTAAATGCCTCCAGACTATCTTTACCCGGTTTTAATCTGTTGTCGAAAAAGTCAAACACCTTCTGTTCTACCTGTGCTCTGTCAGCTGATTTGAATTGTGGCAGGTAGTTGTCGGCGTACATTTCCTTCTTCGCATAATAAGTATTGTATGTAGTCAAATATTCCAACACGGTTGTTACTGACTTCGATTTTGCAACCGGCTGGTCGTTTTCGAAGTAAACATTCAGAGGCAAATAATCTTCCAGTGTTGCTTTTCTGAGATAAACATCCTTCTTCATACTCTTCTGTGATCCATCACAGGTAGTACCAAACTCTTCAGTATGCGTTACATAACCATTCCTGGTAACGATTAACCTGTACTTTCTGCACGGGCGTATTTTTGCCGTAAAATTATTCGAAAGCGGATTGACATTTTCATACACAAGTATATCGTTCTTGTCTGTATCTGTTATATCGAATAGTTGTACTTTACAGTTTTCGAGTGCTTTTTTTGTTGCGTCATCAAATGTAAATATCTCAAGATCAATGGTTGATGGTTTAAGATATAATTTCTGGGTCATATCTTTTGAGTCACCAACACCTTTGGTGGTCACCAGGGCAGAATCGGGTTCGTAGCCTTCCCGAGAAGCGACCACCCAGTAATCGCGACCTGGATTTAGCCTGAATTTGGACAAATTACTTTGCGGGTTGGTAAGTTCTGCTACAAGCACCCTACTTTCAGGCGTCACTTCGTAAAGCTTAACAGTACAAGCATTGAGCGGAGCCTGGGTTGCAGATTCGAATGTGAGTGCATCTAGGTTAATAATAATGTACCGGGTAAGGTAAATGTCGTTACAGCAAGCATTTTTTTCCTTTACAATAAATGTTGATTCGTCGCGGTTTGAAGCGAAGTATGCTGTATCTTCCTTCTCGTTGAGCCAGTAATAAAGATCATTACGGCTGCCATTGACCGGCGAACCAATATTTTCAGGAGTACTGAACTTGATACCAGTCCAGTGTGAAGTGAACACATCATACCCACCGAAACCGGCATAACCGTCGGATGAGAAATACAATGCCTTGTTTGAAGCCTGATAAAACGGAGTGATTTCGTTTTCCGGGGTATTGACGCTTTCCAGATTCATGAGTGTACCAAAGTCACCATTGGCATCAATGTCTATATACCAAATGTCATAATTGCCCTTACCACCCGGTCTGTCAGAGACAAAGAATAATCTTTCTGACCTGGAAGCCGGATCATAAGACAAATAAGGCTGAGTGGTGGTATAGCCCGCCATATTCACCGGCTCGGGAAGTAATTTTGGTTCACTCCAACCATCGGCCATTACCTGGCTGACATACAGGTCGCATCTGATGTCACTGCTATTAAGATAAGTGCAGATATTAAAATATACTTTGTCTTTACTATGGTTAAATGTACTATGTGCAAAGTGAAGTGCTTTTTCAGTACCTGGAATATTGAGTCGTTTTGGAAGCTGACCTTTATCCTGCCCCAATACACCTGCGAAGCTCCGTGCAGGCACCTTTTTGTCTTGAGGTGACTCGAACTTCATGCTTGTGAAGTACAATTTACCATCCAGGACAGTAGCGCCAAAATCATTCCAAGGAGAGTTGACTGTTTCGTCAAGTTTGGTGATTTGGGCATTTCCTTGCATAGGGACGCTTCGGGCAGTTACAAACTCACATGTACCCAAACACAGGTGGGCTTTGGCGGCCATTTCCTTGGTAGTTTTTTCGTCATGCGCGTAGGCCTCCAGGTTTGTTCTTGCGTCATTATAATTTCCTTGGAATATCTGCATTTGGCCAAGCCAGAACCTTGCTTCCGGATAGTTTATAGCTTCAGGGCTCTCGAGTACTTTTTTGTAATGGTCTTCGGCGAGCTTGTATGCATTAAACCCTCTTGCAGATTCTGCCACCTTGTACATAAGACCGATATCGGTCGGTTTTATATCCAGAGCGGTCTGATAATATTCGAGTGCACTGTAATAGTCTTTATCTGCCATTGCTTTGTCGGCGGCTTTTTCAAAATTTCTGGCAGTTTGTGCGTTAGAAATTCCGGCTGTTAACAGAGCTGCTATCAATATGTAGAAATATTTTTTCATTTCTCCTGATATTTAATTGGAATGGATACGGTTAATAGAATTTTATCAGAAAATTGGGCATGATTTGAATACTGGCAATGGTTTTACCTTAGTGACGATATACATGATACCAACTTCCAAGCCACCCTGATTTCGGGTAGCACGGTCAAATTTCGATACATTGACATCATAACTGACACCTACTTTCCATTGATGGTAATAGAATGTTACTACCGGTGCCCAGGCATCTTTAAACAAAAATCGGTATTCACCACCTACCTGCAATGCCATCTCGCGACCTATTCGGTCATCAAAATGGTATCTGAGTCCACCACCGGCTATTGTCTGATTATTAGCTCCCTGATCATAGTAATTGGCATTGATGATTACATCAAATTTGGGAAGTATTTTAAAGGAAGAGCCGAGTTGAATACTAAGTCGTGGCTTTATCTGCACATCTTGCTCGTCGTAAAATGAAGTATTTGGCGAATGCAGGTGATACAATGAAGCTCCCAAATCAAACTGTGTACGCTTGGAATTCGGTACTTGAAAATGCCAGTTGATACCGAGACCAAAGTCAGGATAAATCTTTGCTTTGCTGGCGAAAGACTCTGTAATCGGGTTATTAGGATTGTATTGATTACCAATATACTGCTCGTCCCAGGTGAGGTCACCATCCTTGAATGCACGTTGTGCAACACCTGCAGATGCGCCCAGCGTCAGAAAATTGCGCTGCGAAATACGCTGCGTATATGATCCTGCCAACATCAGCTGCAATGACCTGAGTGCCGATGCTCCGGCCTGGTCGTAATTGAAGATACCGCCCACCCCGAACAAACCGTTTTTGAGTTTGGCATTGTAGATCTTCTGATCATAAGCAAAAGATGCAGTGGAATATCCGACAGGTACAGAGGCCCACTGACTTCTGTAATTTCCGGTGTACCGTATGTCACCATTAAAGATTCCTGTCAGTCCCGGATTTAAATTAATAGGGGACATACCATACTGAGTAAAATGTAAATCACTATCTTGTGATTTAATTACTGTTGGTGTCAAGCAAAAAAGCAAAACTACCAGTGGGATTACACATCGTAGTGTTATTTTCATAACACAAATAATTTTGGTTATTAAAAAAATTGCAAAATGCATTTAATTTGCAAATATATTAAAAACGAACTTAATATGAGAAAATATTTCGGGATATATACGTGACGGATACACGAAGGTTACTTTCCGTATAGATTTTTGAAATATGTTCAGGGTTTATTAGTTCACTTTACAAAAATGCTAATGTTATAATTAAAAAGCAACATTTAATGAAAATATTTAATGCAGAACAGATAAAAAAGTGTGACAGTGTAACTTGCGAAAATCAGAATATCCAGATTAGGGAGTTGATAAACCGTGCCGGAAATTCTTTTGTGGAGATGCTTACAGCCACTGATGCTGACCTTAGCGGCAAAATATTTGTTATATGCGGATACGGCAACAATGGAGCAGACGGTATAGCAATAGCCAAACTTTTGTATGCACGATACTGTGATATTGAGCTATTGCTCATTCCGGCAGAAAGCAAAAAACTCAACAGTGAATACATGCAGTTTTATCTGGATAATCCTGTTGATTCTCAGCCTTTTCCTGTACATATCATCAAGAAAATTAATCAGTTGAATGATCTTGAAAAACCAGATCTCATCATTGATGCCATCCTTGGTACAGGTACAACACGTGCTGTTGAAGGAATTATAGATGAGGTCATCAGTTGGATGAACACTGAAAATGCCAAAGTCGTATCAGTGGACATTCCGTCTGGCATTTGTGCTGACAAAATACTGGATGGCAATGCAGTAGAAGCCGAGCTTACCATTACTTTTCAGTTTCCGAAATTCACGTTTTTCCTACCGGAATATGCAAAGAATACGGGCAGATGGATGGTAGCCGACATAGGATGTGACCAGGATTTCCTGCACAACGAACCGGCCGAATACCATTGGATAGACAAACAACTTGTACTGCAACATCTTAAAGTACGCGACAGGTTTGCACATAAAGGAAATTTTGGCCATGCCTACATCATCTCAGGCAGTTATGGAAAACTCGGTGCAACCATCATGTGTAGCAAAGCGGTATTGAGAACAGGAAGCGGACTCGCAACCATTCATGCACCTGCATGCGCTTATGAAATCTTGCAGATGGCCATTCCGGAAGCAATGGTAGATGTGGACAGGCACAAGTATTTCATTTCGGAGGTCAATATTCCTGCCAGGTGTACTGCTGTGGCAATCGGCCCCGGTATAGGCACACAACACCATACCCAGCGTATGCTTGATGAACTGTTTCACAAGAATATAACCATACCGGTAGTATTGGATGCTGATGCGCTCAACCTAATGAGCATGTATCCTGAAATTATCAGAAATTTACCAAAAGAAAGCATCCTGACACCGCATGTTAAAGAATTTGAAAGATTGTTCGGGCCTACTGCTACTTATTCTGACCAGATTAAACTTCAAAAACAAAAATCGGCCGAACTCAATGCATACATCATACTCAAAGGTGGGTACACTACCCTTTCTTGCCCTGATGGTGAAGTTTATTTCAACACGAATGGCAATCCGGGTATGGCCACCGGGGGCAGTGGCGATGTTCTTACAGGTATCATCACCGGGTTGGCTGCTCAGGGATATTCGCGTAAAGAAGCTTGCATCATCGGCATCTTTTTACATGGTATGTCAGGAGATCTGGCGGTACAAGGAGGCCAATCTTACGAATCATTACTCGCATCGGATCTGATAGATAATATTGGTCATACATTCAGAAAAATAAGGCAATCATGAAAAAACTAGTCGTGCTAACAGGTGCGGGCATCAGCGCAGAAAGTGGATTGAAGACCTTCAGAGATGCCGGTGGGCTCTGGGAGGGCTACAGGATAGAAGAAGTAGCATCGCCCGATGGATGGCGGACGAATCAGGACAAAGTGCTCCTGTTCTATAACCAACGGCGCCATCAGTTAAAAACCGTAGTGCCCAATAAGGCACATAAAACACTTGCAGAGCTTGAACGTGCATTCGAAGTACAGATCATCACACAGAATGTAGATGACCTGCATGAGCGGGCAGGTAGCAATAATGTTCTGCACCTGCATGGCGAACTCCTAAGTGTGCGTTCAGAAAAGAATGCTGCACTCCGCTATCGTTGGAATGATGACCTGAACAAGGGGCAGTTGGCTGAAGATGGTGCACAGCTACGACCAGATATTGTTTGGTTTGGTGAGGAAGTGCCTTTGCTTAGCAATGCCGCTGAAATATGCAGTACTGCCGATTATCTGCTTATCATCGGTACCTCCTTGCAGGTTTACCCGGCTGCCGGTCTGGTGTATGAAATACCTCCGCATTGTCCTGTGATATATATCGACCCGAAGGCTGATTCAAATTTTACACAAAAAAAGACCAATACTTATTTCATCCAAAAAACGGCTGTAGAAGGTATAGATGAAGCTGTGAAACTCTTGTTTCAAATTTAACCCGGATTCTGTCTAAGCCACTTTCTGTACTTTGCTTCAAGGATATTAGAATCCGCCCGTATTCCAGTCGAGTTCTTCCTGCAGCTTAAAGTTTTTGTCAAAATCCGGCGGCTTTTCTGTCTTGAGGAACAAGGCCCAGTATGTAGATTCATTCATAAGCGCACCATGCAGTATATAATGCTCATATTGCCAGGTCTGGAAAAGATTTAGAAAGGTAATGAAAATAACACCTGTAACGGCTATCAATTTCCTTAACAACTTGCTTGTAGCAATATCCTGCACCATCAGAGCCAAGGGTATGGCCAGCAAAGGCAACGTGCCTAATAATGCACGACAGCCATAACTCCAGCCGTAAAACCAGTTATTCCACGAGAAAACAAGGTAAATCATTGGTATGAAGAAAATCCAGAATGTTTTTTTGTAGGAATAAAACGCAGAATCTTTGCGCACGCCCCACATATAGATAAATGCAAGCAAGGCAAGCGGAGTATATACAAACCAACCTTTGCGGTAGCTAAACAGACCCTGTATAATCCGTAGTCTGTCGAAGCGGAAATAATCGCCTCCGTTATAAGAATAATAGACCCAGTCGCCGGTCACGTATTTCCAGTATAACATCTGTGGCAGACAAAACAGGAAGGTGAATAATACGATTAACCAGACATACTTCATATTCTGCCTTATGAAATCCCATTTGCCCGGCATGGTTGATGCCCAGCTAAGTGGAATAATACAAATGAGCAGATCGGTAGGCCGGGTAATGATAGCCAGACCTGTACAAATGCCAATAAGAGCAGAAGTCTTGAAGGCAGGCTGCCGGTACCATTGATATGTAAGGTACAGTATGCTCGAATACAGAAAAAACTGGTAAATGTGTGCCATACCACTCTCAAGTGTAGCATAATGGAAAAAATTGGTACCAAAAGCAATCAGCAGAATTGTAAAAAACACTACTACGTCCGAAAAATATTTGCTCAAAAACCGGCTGAGTATCAATAAGCCAAGCGTTGCGAAGAGTAGTGTAGAAAGCACGACTGAATGCTGGTAGGCAGCGGAGTATCCATCAGATTTGTCCCGTCCTGAAACGGTTGCCCACAGATGTGCAACCAAAAATAATGGTGCCTGAAAAACTGCCACTCCTATTGGGTACTGATTGCATAAGTTGCCCGTCTTTTCTACCTGATGAAGACCATAACGCTTTTGCTCACCATTAGTAGAAGGGTATAGTTTTTCGATGTTGTCAATGAAGTTGTACTTTGTTATATCGTTGTAAATGAACAAAGCTGGTAAATAGTTGTGATAACCAAACCTATCGTATCGTAGAACATCTTTTGATGTCCATGGATGGTGATTAAAATCCACGAAGATGGCTATTACAAAAAAAATGATTACCGCAAGGTGTGGGAAAATCCTTTTGCTCAATGCTAAGTCTATTAATTGTTTGTTGAATCTATAACGTAAATGAATGGCCCAAAGATAAGATTATCTTTTGAACCTCGTAACATAACAAAGAATGTTGATTCATTTCACTTAAAAAGAATCAAAAGCCTGTATTTCCTCATCTATTTTCATTCTTCACCTAATATATTTGCGCCTCCTTTCAGTTCTTCGAATTTTTGCTTCATAGTCGGATTGCCATGTGTAAGTTTTTTAATGGTGAGGTCTTCGGTTTTTTCATTGGCGAGTCTGAGGTTGTTCTCAGAAGAGAGTAAGGCTGCTTTGGTTTTTTCGAGTTCTTTGATTGTTTTGTCGATTCCGTCGATGGCATCTTTGAACTTTCTGCTTGCCAGGTCGTAATTTCTTGCAAAACCTTCCTTGAACTTGTTCATTTTTTCCTCAAAATTAGTGATATCGATATTCTGACTCCGAACGAGGGCAAGCTCGTGCTTATACTGTACAGAGTTGAGAGCGGCATTTCGGAGCAATGTTATGATGGGAATAAAAAACTGTGGTCTTACGACATACATTTTCGGATATTTGTGAGAGACATCCACTATACCGGAATTATAGAGCTCGTTATCGAGTTCAAGTAATGAAACCAGTACAGCGTACTCACATTTTTTCTCATTGCGATCTTTGTCTAGTTCTTTCAGAAAGTCCTCATTTCTTTTCTTCGTAGCTGTGAGATCGGCTTCGTTTTTCATCTCGAACATGATGGATACAATTTCAATACCGGCATGATTTGTTTCGCGGAAGATGAAATCGCCTTTGCTACCTGAGCTCGAGTCGTTGTCTTTTTCGAAATAAGCATTCGGGAATGCAGTGGCACGCAGTTTGTTAAACTCAGTTTCGCAATGTTGTTCGAGTGTTTCGCCGAGCATTTTAGTAGAGAGTTTGAGTTTCATATCTTTGCGCAGCTCTATCTCTTCATCTTTAAGCCTGATGATGTTATCCTTGGCATTGAGTTCGGCAGCAAATTTTTCTTGTAGTGCTTTTGAAAGGAGTTCTTTTTCGAGATCCTTGTTTTTGATGGTATTTTGCAGGCTATCGCGTTCTTTCTCGAGATGCTGAATGGCTTGTGTAACGGAAAGCTTCTTTTCTAGCTCGGCTTGTCCAATTTTAGCCTTCAGCTGAGTAAGTTCCGATTCCTTTTGAGCCAGTTTTTGGGCGAGTTGGGCTTCGTGCGAAGCTTTGAGCAAGTTAAGTTCGTTGTCCTTTGCATTGAGCTGGTTCTGGAGTGACTGTCGCAGGTTTGCTTCGGCGAGTTTTACGGCATTTTGTTTGTCCTGTTCGGCACGGTTATGGAGTTTTGCCAATTCTTCTTCAAACTGATGGTCGCGTACCTGTTTGAGTATTTCTGCGAAGCCAGCCTCATCCACTTTGAAGGCTTTTTTACAATTGGGGCAAATAATTTCGTTCAGCATGATTATAGTGTATATATAATGTATAAATAGATGGTGTCAAATAACGGATTGCAATTTACACAAAAAAATCGAGATAATGAAAGTGCCGGTTGGAAACAAAAAACTTGTATCAGAATAAATAACATTATTGAACAATCAATTTAAAATTTATACGATTATTTTACAATGATTTTAGAATAATATTATTTGATTTTTTTTATTTTGATAAAATTATTCCTTATATTTGTGTTGTAGGATTGGCAAAATGTACTTCATCAGTATATTTTGTATTATTCATATTTCACCATCAAAATCGCCTCAATATGAAAAAATATTTACTTTTTATGGCCGCAATATTGTTTGCAATGTCATTATCAGCCCAATATATTCCATTGCCAGACTCAAATGCCGTATGGTCGGTCGATTTTGTAAAGTATTCTATTGAAGGTGATTCGACTTACAAATCCAAGACGATAAGAAAATTTATATAGCCAATTACAGTTATCCAACTATCAAAAAAGAGTTTTTTGCACTCATCAGGCAGGACAAACCATCACAAAAAGTATTTGTAATATTCAAAAATGATCCTTAAGAAAAACTGTTATACGACTTCAGCTTAGAAACCGATGATATTGTGGAAGTTGACGGACATTTTCCGTATCACCCTTATTCATACCACACAAGTAAGGTACAGATTGGCCAGATTGATGAAGTGATAATAGACTCCCTCCCACGTAAAAGGATGGAAATAAAAGGTGTAGATTGGATGTACGGTGCACCAGAATATTGGATTGAAGGTATTGGCAGCACTCTTGGATTCCTAAGTTCGGGTATAACTGGTATGGGCATTTTTGATATCTGTTACCCTACACTTCTATGTTTGGAGCAGGACAGTGTCATCACCTACCAAGATCCTGTAGTAAAAAAATGCTACCAGAAGTGTAAACCAGGTGCTACCGGCGAAGTACCTATACCTGAAAAGGGCAAGATATACCCACATCCGGCTTCGTCCGCCATAAGCTTAGAATCGGCTGATATTATTGAAGAATACAGTATTAGCACAATCAGCGGACTACCCATTGTGCACGAAAGATGTGGTGCACACAAGGTAACGGCAAATGTTGCCGGCATACAAAACGGCATTTATTTCATCACCATCATGACAAAAGTTGGTATAAGCGTACAAAAGCTTGTGATAGCGAGGTAAACACATACTGCATAAACCCAGAAAACGTATTGGACTCTTTACTGTAAATAATTATTACTTCAAATCCATTTTAAAAGCTCAATAACCAGCATTCCCTGTGCTTTTATCACTTATTTTGGATTTTTTTGTACGAATCATTTCCGTTTAAATTCCTAATGTGTTATCTGGTAAAATCACATCGTTATCCAGTCGATGAATTCCTGTTTTTTTCTTCTCGAGACCGCTATTTTCTGACCTGTGACGAGTTCTATTTCGCCACCTTCGCCTTTTGTATATTTTTTGATAAACCTAAAATTGACGATGAAAGAATTATGGCATCTGAAAAAACTATCCGGAGGCAGAACTTCTTCGTACTCTTTGAGTGTTCTGGAAGAAAGAATTTTTGAGCCATCGTTGAAGTGCAAATATGTATAATTACTGTCAGCTTCCAGACAGGTTATTGCCTTGAGGTCAAAAAACTGTACGCCATCGATAGTACTTACAGTAATGCGTTGTTGTTCGGGGCTGACATGCAGGTTAAATTTCAGGTTTTGGATTTTGCTGTGCAATACATCACTGTTTGCAGTGTGCAGTTTAACAATGGCTGCTTTTAATTCATCCTTGTCTATTGGTTTCAACAGGTAGTCGATGGCATTGAGTTTGATGGCCTTTATGGCATATTCGTTGTAGGCTGTGGTAAAAATGACTTTAAAGTTGATTTTATCGAATTTGGCCAACATATCGAAACCACTCATATCAGGCATTTCAACATCTAAAAATATCAAGTCGGGATTGAGTTGATTGATGATTGAATATCCGTCACGTGCTGTGTTGGCCTCCCCTATTATTTCTATTTCGGGACAGAATTCGGTCAGGTTCCATTTAAGTGTTTTGATACAATGCTCTTCATCATCGATTAATACAGCTGTATATATATGTTTATTCATTAGAAATGAAAATTGAATGTTTATAAATAATTATCTAAATGTAGTGAATACTAATGACGACTCTGGTACCTGCTGCTTCGCCTAAAGCATTATACAAGTCTTCGATCTGGACAGTATTTTTTGGATTGTGGTACATGATGCGATTTTTTGTAATATCCATTCCATGTGAATTTTTAAGCGTTATTTTTGTTTCCTTAAGTTTTGCTGAATATTCTCTACCAACGCCATTATCGGAGACCACAACAGTAAGTATGTCTGAAGATTGAGTCAGGTCTAGGTTCAATGTTCGGGTACCCTTACGGGGCATCAATCCATGCCAGATAGAATTTTCCAGAAAAGGCTGAATAAACAGAGGTGGCACTATTAGATTTTCTGCATCTACCGATTCGTCAACATGAATTTCGTATTCAAATGCCTTTGCAAACCGAAGTGATTCAATCAAAAGATACAAGCTTACATACTCAAGTTCTTTGCTCAGAGTTATGGTTTCGTGTCGCGAATTTTCAAGAATAAGCCTCATAAGCCTTGAAAACTTAGACAAATAATCACTTGCCTGTAAGGTTTTGTTATCAACGATATAACTATTGATACTATTGAGCGAGTTAAAGATAAAATGCGGATTCATTTGTAGGCGCAGTGATTGCATTTCGGCTACAGCTTTTTGGTGTAGTAGTGATTTCCTTACTTTCAATGCCTTTATTCTTGCCGAAATAATGAGAAGAGAAGATGTAACGATGGCCATTGAACTAAAGAATAGAAACCAGAAATTATAATACCACGGAGCATGGATTGTTATATATATTTCATTTATGCCGGAATAAACTTTATTGTCGTCGAAGGCTTGTACCTTAAAGGTATAGTTGCCAGGTTTGAGTTGTGTAAAATTGACATAATTTCTTGAACCGTTGTTTATCCAGGTTTCGTGCAGATTTGACAACATATACCTGTAGTTTATTCTGTTGATTTGCGTAAAAACCGGACTTTGAAATCCCATCGTGATAAAATTCTGGTTGAATTTCAAAGAAATATTCTTCAGAAAAGGATAAGGTACACTATCAGAATATGGAATATTCAGCACTTTTAAATCAACCAATAACGGGGTTGGCACAAAATTGATTTTCTTTAATTCAACCGGTTTGATGATATTAAATCCGTTGATACCACCAAACAATAGGTTTCCGTTGGTAAATTTGTAAGCTACTGCGGTATTGAATTCAAGATCCTGCAAGCCATCCTCCATCGAATATATAGTAACCTTTGACAGCTTTTGATCTATTTTACAAATTCCCTTGTTGGTAGATACCCACAACTGCTTCGAATCATCCATCAATACACCATAGATGACGTTATCTGACAATCCATTTTCGGTCGTGAGGTGTTGTAATACTTTTCCGGTAACAGGATCAAGATATACTAAGCCATCCTCAGTACCTGCCCATATTTTGCCCTGATCAAGAATAAAATGCCGACAAACACCCGATATCCTGCGGATGGAAGGAAATTCAGTAAATCGACCATTGATGTAATTGTACCTGACCAGACCGTTGTTTTCGGTAGCCAGATACACATCACCATTCTCTTTTTCTTCTGCATAACGCACTCTGATGATATTATTACGCAGGTATTGTCCTGTGTCTTTACATTTTTCAAATATCTTTTTGTCGGTATCAAACAATAAAGGAATGCCTTTTGAGCTACAAATCAGGATTTTGTTACTTAACTTAAGTTTGATGGCACAATTGAGCTCTCGCGTAAATTCATTTTTTTTGTCAAAATAGCCTTTAAATCTGTGCGTGAGTTTGTCAAAACTATACAATCCGCCCCAGGTAGCAAGCCAAAGCAAGGTTTTATCACCTTTGATGACTGAATAAATGTTGTTAGACTGTGGCACATTATTAGAACTGGTAAATGGTGCAAAGTAGTGAAATTGTTTTGTTCTAATATTGTATTTTAATAAGCCGGCGTAGCTTGTACCCATATAAAACTCCGTTTCATCATCCGTGTAAGCACTTAGTATCATATTGTCATAACTCTCTTCCGGACTACCCTTATTTTCTACATGATATAGCTGAAAGCCGGCTTTATTTACTTCACATTTTGACACGCCACCTCCGCTTGTACCTACCCATATTAGGCCGTCTTCTGATTGAAAAATGCTTAAAATAAAATTCTTCTTCAATGCATTCTCCTCATTACCAGCCTTGGCATAATCTGCTTCTGAAGTAATAATATTGTACCTGACCAGCCCTGATGTTCTTGAGCTTATCCATAAGGTATTGTCATCTGAGAAATAAAGGCTGCTTAAATCTTTAAGATATTGCTTGTTGTCAAAATTTAAGGTGTGGCGAGTCAACTTACTGCTCCCAAGATTATATGAATAAATTGATTTGCCGTTGGCAATGAACCAAACATCACCATTGACCGATTCGACTGCGGTTACAATATTACCATTTGATTGGAGAAGCTTGTCTGTATTAATTAACTGCACCGAAGTATCATTCAACAAATAGATAACATTATCTCTGGCCGTACATATATGATCATTATCAAAGCGACAATGTTTAATTTCCGGTTTTGCCTGTACTATTTGCTTTGGCAGGACAATCATCTTCTTTTTGATTTTGTCGTAGCAATACAATCCTGCCTTACGGGTGCTGACCCATAGTTTGCCGCCAGCATCTTCGGTAACAGCTACAACCCAAGCCAGAGGTGCAATATAAAATCCAGGATATTTTTCCTCCGGTGTGTACCATTTATTTTTAACTGCATCGTAAATCAGGAGTTCATTGGTTGTGCCCACCCACAGAAAATTGGTAGCATCTCTGTGAAGGGCAGTTATCATCTTGGAAAAATCAGTCATGACCTTATGATTGGTCACTATTCTGGGAACGAATAGTTTGAACTCATTTCCGTCAAAGCGGTTGAGCCCTGCCTGTGAGCCAAACCATAAAAATCCTTCTTTATCCTGTGTAATGGAGTAAATACTATTCTGAGAAAGACCTGAATTACTATTATAGGTTTTGAAACTCAAGGTCTGACCCTTCAAATTCCAAACCACAAACGAAAAGAAATAAATAAGGATGGTTAACTTTTTCAAAACATTCAATTCTCAAACATACATTATATTTACATAAAATTTCAGATACAATGTTAATGTATTAATCTTAATAAAAAAAGTGCCGTCTAATATCAAATTTAAATATCAAAAAGACAGCACTTAGAAACACATTTATACTAACGAAAAAGTTTTGTAGTTTAACTCGAATACCGTAATTTACTATATATTGAAAATAATTATTACTTCAAATCCATTTCAAAAGCTCCAAAACCAGGGTCACTATGCTTTGTTGAAGTGCAGACCAATTTTTCGTAGTAAATTGTTTTCGCTAACAATTCCAAATGCATTATTTTGGTTTAATTGTTTATACTTTACTTACTCAATAATTTACAACAAATTTTCCAATATAAGATCCACTAGATTCGGATGAAAATGCATGTATGAAATAGATGCCCTCTCTTATATCTTTTAGATAAATTATGTTTGATTCATTTATTTTGTAAGAACTCACCTCTGACCCGGCAATGTTATAAATTTTAACATAATCAATTTTTGAACTGGATTTTATTTCAAGGTAATCTCTGGTCGGGTTTGGGATTAATTCTACAAAAAGTTTGGTACTCTGATGAAACTCTGCCAATAATATTCCGTCACAATTTTCATCAATGCTATTTCCGGGTATTTCTGCTGCTCCGGGGTTGATATTAGCATCGTCATCGTTGCAGTCGGTTGCCTTTGGGTAACCGTCCTGGTCGAGGTCATCGTCGAGTGTGGCAGGATTGCAGTCGTCATCTTTGCCATTGTAGTCTATTTCTGCCTTACCAGGGTTGATGTCGGCATCGTCATCGTTGCAGTCGGTTGCCTTTGGGTAACCGTCCTGGTCGAGGTCATCGTCGAGTGTGGCAGGATTGCAGTCGTCATCTTTGCCATTGTAGGCTATTTCTGCCTTACCAGGGTTGATGTCGGCATCGTCATCGTTGCAGTCGGTTGCCTTTGGGTAGCCGTCCTGATCGAGGTCATCGTCGAGTGTGGCAGGATTGCAGTCGTCATCTTTGCCATTGTAGGCTATTTCTGCCTTACCAGGATTGATGTTGGCATCATTGTCATCACAGTCATTTGATGCCAGATAACCATCACCATCTACATCTGTGACATCAGACAGTTCAACACAGCCTAGTTTAAATTTGCCGGTGGAATTATTAAAGTGAATCTCATCAATAGAGTTAAAACCAGCGGGTAAGTTATCTGTTTTTACTGTTACTCCATTCCTGATTACCTGAATCTGGTGATATACAAAATCTAGTATGAATGCAAATTCAAAGTTCCCAGAACCGTCAAACTCATAAAGGTATTCGAAAGCAAAATCGTCTGTATCCACAATTTTTACGCTAATACCTGAATTCAAAGTAGCCTTCATGTCAAGGACAAAATTAGAATAGCTAGTAGAAACTATTCTTTTGCACTCTTCAAAGTCAGCTGATTCAAAACTCAGATACGCATTTTGATTATCAGAGCCTGAGCAATTTACAAAATTGCCCCCATCAATTTTAACATTTACCTGAGCATTCGAAAGATTAACCCATTCTGGATTTTGATCACCTATAGGACCCAAGGTGTACGTATCAAAATCCTCGAAAAATATCTGCTGTGAGAATATTGATGGGTGTAGAAGACACAAGGCGCAAAACAATAATACATTTTTCATAATTCGATATTTAAAATATTAATTAATATTATTCAATGTTCAGGTTTATACCATTCGAGTGAATAAATGCCTGACTTTTGCTGATTTTGATAAACTGCCTGTAGGCCGAACCTAACCTTAGTTTGTTTATTGGTTTCTTCAGTGAATTTGCTTTGATCCGAGTCGATACTTTTGTACTGTTGCAGGCCACTGCCGGTATCTTTGTAAATGATATAAAAGGCGGCTTTAGGGTTTGGGTCTGTCCATTTGAATCCAAATTTTTCTTTCTCTGATAACCATGTGAGGGCAATTATTTTTCCGGGGTTATTGGTATATGCAAGAATATCCAGTGGGAACGAGTTTTCAGATGTAAGACCTGACTTGTCTGTTGAATTGAGATAATACGTATATCTGGCTTTGGCAGTCAGGGCTGAATCCGTATATTCCAATTGGTCGGCTCTCAGGTTTTTAGCAACCAACACTGTACTACCTTTCTCGTCTGTTCGATACAATTGGTAATAATCGACATCATCACTTGGGCTTTGGGTCCATTGTAGTGTAACGCTTCTGTCACGCAGTTTGTAATGAGTGATTTGTGGAGGTACTGGCTTAGCTTTATCAGGTTTTATTAGCTTGATGGTCTCCGTCATCTTGCTCATATTATAGCTCATATCAATGGTGGCCACTGCATAATAAATGTCTTTGGTTAAAGTATTGAGAGCAAGCGTATCTGTAAACACAGTTTCTTTCAAAAATCCTTGCTGCATACAAGTAAATTCGTGCTTCGGGTCATTCTTTCTGAATACTCTGTAACCCTGTATCTCATCTGTTGTGTCGAGTTGCCAGCTTAATCGTACAATGCCGGCAGTGTCAATAGTTGCTTTGAACCCAACAGGTGCTTTGGGTGGCTCGGTGTCAGGAATAAAATATCTGACCGGATTGGACGATGAATAATTGCCGGCTGTATCTACTGCGGCTACTTCGAAGTAGGTAGATTTGACTTTTGCTCTCACAGGATACTCAAAGGAGGCAGCTGAGTTGGGCAGAATTTTCAAAGTATCATGTATGTAATCAACACCGGGACCTGTCTTCACAACAAAATGATCTAAATCAACGGCAGGTTGATTATTTTCAAAACGCCACTTCAATGTAATGCCACTGCCGTCACCATGGTTTTCTTCAAGTACTAATCGGCCTGGCGGTGTTTTATCACTACCATAACAGCTGACTGACTCACTAAAATCCGTGACATCTCCAAAAGGATCCAATGCCTGAATGCGGTAATAATACTTCACATAATTGCTTACACTATCTCTGTAATACATATTAATGTCAAGTTCTGGACTCATAATGATAAATGGTTTTTTATTGAGTCGGGTGAAATTTTTTCCATCGCCAGACCGTTCGATATTAAAGCCCGACCAACGGTTGAGTGTCCTGTTGCAAGGCCAGACGAGTTCTACCATTTTTTCCTGTGACTTTGCGGTCAGAAATTTTGGTGCTGTTTGGGCACCCCATTCGCCATAGGTAGTAAAAGTCATACCTGTATCTATTTGAAACATCGGATTATCAAATGCTGAATAAATTCTGAAGAAGATTTTTTCATTTTCAGCTATAGATACTTTGACTACCTGCCGCATTCCCATCATTTGAGCTGCCTTCGGCGAATAATCACACCCGAGCATTGCCAATGAGAATAAGTTGGTTAGCATCTCGGTCTGATCTTTCACCCCTTTGAACCCTGTATGTGTGGGAATAGAAGGAAGTTTGCCATACAAGAGCTGTGCACCGAGCATGGTATATTCGTCTTTTTTACAAGCTTCGGTATTAAACGCTTCGAGTGGTTGGGGCAAAATGGGTGTAGGCGTAATTCTTTGCCATTTACCCAGTTTGTATGGAAATTTTCCACTTACCACGAGTTTTTCGACCCACACTCCTGCATCAATATGGGCAGGGAGGGCATTTGGTGATTCGGGTGCCCAGCGCAGCACTATACTATCTTTGAATGTTTTGGCCATTATAGCATATTTCAAGCTAATCTTAGGCACTTCAGCCTGCTGGCCGAACGAAAGAGTTGCTATAAAAAACAACATCGTACAGAATACTATTTTAAGGTTCTTCATCTTATCTGGATTGTTTATTGTTTAAAATCATCGGGTTAAAAGCACCTGCAACTTTCGAAAGAATATTATTGTTAAAATCTTGCATCATATCTGCCATGAAGGCCTGGAATATTACAGGACCATTGCCGGGCTTAAAATTCGGAATATCATTTAATCCAATAATATGAGCAGGAATGATCTTAGTATGTCCCCCAAGATTACTTTTGATTCTAGAATTTTTTGAAACAGAAAATAAGATTTGTTTTTTAATATTAAGCTGACCCATATCCATACCCGTGAAGTCTGCACCTTTATAAAGCAATTCGGATGGGAGATAATCAAGAGGAGGCAATACAGCACCTACCTTAGTTACATTTTCCCATCTCGTCAAATCCTTCATTCTTTGTGTGATGAACAGATTCATCAATTTCACATGGCCGCCCTGACCCGTAGGTGTATCGTGCAAATAATCATCAGGGTACAATTTTAAAAATTGTTTCATAACCATTTCATTATCAAAGTAGGTTCTTAGGAAATCATCTACCAAAGTCTGCGAGGCATTGTCAAATGCAAATCCCAGATATCCATCGGCCAGTTTTTTCGGGAACGGCTTCGAGATTCCATCTGTCAGTACCTGATTCAGATTATAATCGTACACATCATGAAAATCAAATTTTTCATTGCCTTTGAATTGATAAGTTGAAACCACAGCTTCAAACGAAGCAGAGGCCACCATTCCCTTGTTTCCGCCTATCAAATTATACCTTGTCGTGACAGTATCTACTTTTATATCCATATCCGCCATTTTATCAGGGTAACTGGTATAACTACCCGTTGTAAAATACCACTTAAATAACTCAAGTTCGCTGGCGGATTTCAACTTCGCATCGAGGTTGGCAGTCCTGGTCATGATGGTTGTGCACACATTTGCCTCATTGTTGGTTATAAGTTTTTTTGTCACAAGTGATGACTCCGGTCTATTGTTACTATTCGGGTTTGTACGTTTTTTGAGTACCATCTGGACGATGACAAAACTATTCTTTGGAAAATCCTTATCAAGATTTGCAGTTATACTGCGTTTATCGGCAGATACTACTGCATCCACCAAGTACGATTTGAATGTGTTGCCGGAATTCCGCTTTTCGAATGTAGATATTTTGAGCGTTATGTCAGAATTATTTACAAAATCGGGTGGGATACACAGAAAGTCATTGGATAAATAACCATTGTCGAGGCTAAGGTTTATCTCAGGATGCTCCAATGACAATTTTACATTATTTTTGCTCGTATTGGATATTAATTGCTGAGCATAAGGCTTGTTGATAGAATATGTATATGTAGGCGTGAAGTAAGTTCCCTTTCTCAAATTTTTCTCATTAAATGCCGCACTGTACCCTGCAGGGTTATTTTGCGAACGATGCAAGGGATCAATGTCCGTTATCCAGGATTGTTCTAGGTATTTGATGCCACAATCTGTTGTAAATTGCACGTGTCTTTGGTCGTAATATTTCTGAAGGTTTGCATCTGTTGCCAGGTCCCATTGATTACGGACGAAATTGTTAACTCCTGCGAGTTCTGCATCGGTTTTGTAGCCTTGTGAAGTAGCGGCTTGTTGTTTTGAGCGTTCTCTCAGATTAAAAATTCTAACCGGCAGCTTTATGTCAAAAACAAAATCCGTTTCCTTTCTAAACATTACGGGTTCTTTTAGCTTAAGCACAAAATGGTCATTACTTACTTTAAAGTCATTTATTGACAAAGGCTTAGGTAGAGGTACACCATTTTGTTCTATCAGCCCACCTGATACATTGATACTTATATCTTCCGGCAATATATGATAATATCTGTATTGGCGATAAGTAGCACCCGGATTGTCTGGGTCTTTTTCATCAACATTGGCAATGATTAGGAAGGTACGGTCTATTTCAAAATTAAAAACCACATACGGATCTAGATTGACAGGCTGCAACTGCGAGGCTTTTACCGGTGTTTGGTAATGTTCTTTGTCAAAATCTGCGGTAGGATTCACCTCAGCTATCAAGTCAATCGATTCGTCTTCAATCTCATAGCATTTTTCACCCCAGAAGAATTTTACACCGAAATGGCCTTCAATCAAACCACCGAGCAGGCTATAACGTCCGCCAATGGCACCTGTAGCAAAAGATGGGCTAGGAGCTCCAAACTGGACATAAGCAGCCACTCCTGCCGAGATGATACTTATTTTACCTGAAAAGAAGAATAAGTCGATATCAATACCTACATCAATGCTTGCACCAAAATATGCCTGCCCCATTGCATAGAAGCCATTAACGCCTTTAAACATTTTTTCGTTCTTTTCATTTACGCACATAGCGCCTTTTTGCAATTCATAAAATGCAAGGTCGAACCCAACCATAAATTTTGCTTCAAGGTAGAATAACAGAAAGTTTACATTTATTTCAGTACTAAAGTTTGCACCAAAAGCCAGGCCTCCTTTTAAATCATTCTTCGAAAAACTAAAGCTATTGACAGAGTTATCTATATTTCCGTTTTCACCTGATCTGTTATTGTTATTAATTATATCATAAATATAATTGGGTATCGGCGGCATTGGATCAACAGCATTCACACCACTTACTATCGTGTTCTTATAGAATATTTTACCTGAACCAGTACCACATTCGAAGTATGATAAAAACTTGAGCTTATTAAATACAGTAAGTGTAATCGGGGTACCACCCTTAAGGTTTCCGTCTTTCCATGGTGTGCCTACATGTACAAACCACCCCGAACGACCTGCATAGAAATCGATCCCGGCATCAATATAGAATAAGTTTATATCCGTATGTGTAGGAACACCTGCCTTAATGTCGGCATGGAATAAAATTGACGCTTCGTCAAAATTCAACTGCATGTATATGGTTAATTTGCCCATACACTCTGTATTTTTTATCGGTATTGGGTCGTCGGCCTTTGTAATAAATCGGCCGGTGGCCTGAAAATCAATACTCAGAACACTTCCGGTGTTAGTGTTAAAATTCATGGTGACACTTCCGTCAGCATCCAGTACATTGCGTGCTGTCAAGCCAAATAAGACTGCTGCCTTCACTGAAAACAATCCCTTTTTTGGAGTATATACAATACCCGACATAGACACACCTGCTTGTGGGTCGTTGGGATCAAATACATAAGCTGGAGAACCTGTGATGTTTGCCCCATTCATATTGACTTGCGGTATGGTCATATTGTAAAAAGCGCCTCCTCCAAAACCATAGATAGCCAAAGCCGGCCCCATGGGTATCCCATTTGACTTGAAGTCAACCATGCCATCGATAAAAAAGTAATTGAAGCCACCTTCATTGGCAGAATAGCCAAATTGGGCCTTGGCGCCTATGGTCACTACACCGGCAGCATCCATTGTGAGGCCACCCATAAATCCATAACTTCCGTTGTTGTCGTTAAAATATGCGATCTCACCAATGATTCCAAGGGGTCCGATTTTAGCACCGGCTTCAAACTTAATCTTAGAAATATTAGCCCCTACCCCATCCCATTCCGGTCTGGTGCCATTCATCTTAAGATTACCGAAAATATTAAACGACACATCTGCCTTTGGCACAAAATCAACATCTTTTACTAGCTTGAGCTGGGCGTTAAATTTTAGCCCAAGCTGTACACCATTATTGGCATTCGAATACAGTGATATTCCTTTGCCAGGTGTAGGGTCAAAGTTAATACTGAACCCGGCTATAGAATGCTGCGGCGAAGCTGTTGAAAACAGGCATGCATCTATCTGGCCAGGTGTAAAATACGGTTTCTGACTCTGAAATCTCAAATTCTCAAACTTAACGTCCGCTATGTTGACATCTGGTAGATTATCTATCTTAGATGTAATTGTCATTTGACCATTTAAAGTGGCCATTGCTACGAATTTGCCATCGTTTGTTTTAGTTATCTGAATATTAGTGCCCGGCTTGAATTTGCAATTTGCCCACAATACATTAAAGGCAATATTATCTTTGGGCGATATCACAAAATTATAGTTTAATGAACTGTTGGCCGGCTTGGACAATGTACAGGTATAATCAAGTTGATTACTTGTATCATCGTATTTTCTTGATATCGGTAGCACGATTTTGCCACTCAGACTGCTACTCTTAAAGGTGTTTTTCCAGAAATTAATTTGAAACTGATCAATGGAATAGTACCAGCCATCTAGTGAGCCATCATTGATACTCATAATATTGTTAACTGAAACATTACCCGAAAGCCCTCCATCAAAAATCAATTTTTCTGCTTTCACCACGAGAGGATTACCATTGACATTGGTGAGAGATGGTGGCAATTTTATAGCAACTGAAGGAATGTAGAATCCTCGCCAAGTAGGCTGATTTGTATTAATAGGTGCATCGGCATTATCTTCACTTGTATATGGACTCGGAATGTCCGCCGGATTTCTCTTATCACTGTGGTCGTACATTATCTTTGTACCATTAGCATCCGGGCCAAATGTAACATCCGGAAAACCAGCCATATAAAATTCAGAAAACTTTACTTCGGCAAGCCAGTCGCTCCAACCCGAATCGGTATCGGATGTAAGCGTCACTGCGGCCGGTTTTTGGCTTGCTACTTCTACCAGGCTATTGTCAGGGAAGGTATAGGTAGCTGCAATATGTAGGTTCTTGAAGCCATCTTTATCGAAAGAGATAGATGTGCCGTCATTTTTACCATTTCCTTTCAGGCTTATACCTATACTAGGTACATTGAAGTCTTCCATCAATGAAAGTGTTGCATTGCCGCAGAAACTACCGGCATCAATACAGATGCCTTGGCCTATAAGTGCTACCTTCGTATTACCATCAATAATATCCAATACTGATACCGCATCAAAATAAGACTGCTCGGGTGCCAATGTCAAGCCTGTTATTGCAATATTCATGGCTTTTTCATCGAGGCCTATCGGCAAATTGTAAGCAATTGTATTTGGATAGTTTTTAATCTTTGAGATCAGTTGATTAGAGTAATTTTCAAAAAAAGATGACAATGACTGCATCTGTTGTGGGTCAAGGTTTAGACTTCCCGGATCAATAGGATTAAATTTTGGCAAAAACGATGCCTTCTCGTCCATCACTGCTTCTATTATCCCTGAAGTTTGGTAATATTCGTTGCCTGATTTTTTAATATCTATATTTGTAAAGCTAACATTTACTTTTACAATACCATTGTTGAGGATAGGCAAAGGTACTGTACCTGTCCCTGTATATCCATTGTCACTCTTGCTAACTGCTGTCAAAGTCACTTTCAAAAAACCGGAATTGACAATCTGCCCTACTGCCGGCGACCCTTGTATGGGGTCGAGCCCATTAGGTAATTGAGACTTACATTTGCATTCAGGTCCTACATTCATCTGCACATTATTAAACTTCATTTCCATTGGTTTGTAATCAAAAGTGCAGACATTACTCAGCCCGTCGTTTTCTATTGGCAATGATTTATCAGCAACTGCGGCTTTAACTGCCCAGGCATATTTGCCAATGGTCAATGCTGGCTTATTGACAGAATAAGTATAAGCATTAACCACGATACCTGACACTTTTATCAGATTTGGTGAACCGGTAGCTATTCCCGTTTCGATGATGTCTTGTGGATTATCCGCCTCGGTTATAGGTGCTATGTATAAATCATACAATATCTGTTTGTTTTGATTATTTCCCGTCACCGGCGACCAACTAAGATTGATATTCTGAGGCATTGTTTGTGTAAATGATTTATTGTCACATGCCAGTATTCGAGGTGCATTGAGGTATGAGATGTTAATTAATTTACATCCGGTGGCACTACTGCTTATTTGTTGGTCATTAGTGTAATCAAAAGCTGTAACACACAGATTGTATTTGCCATCCGGCAACACACCATCTCTCAATACATCACTCAGGGTATAATCTCCATAGTCCACTTCAATATTTTCTTCACTAAATGAGCTACCGGCAGATGAGCTTGCCTGAATCATAACTGTTTGTCCGCCTTGGATGGTCATAGGTGTGGCAGGTTTGTAGTCATCCTTGGTTTTTGCCGAAAAATTATCGTTGTTGGTAAGCGAAACTTTGAGATAATACTGAATGGTCTGACTGGTTGTGTTCGTAACAGTAAGTACAGTTTTGTCCTTCAACCCAAGATAATCATTCAAAAAAGGGCTGTATGGTGGCTGTACCTGTACATTTATTTTTAATTGATTCTGGCTATAAACAGCTGTCTGGATACAAATGAGGAACAATGCTGACAGAAAAAAACGTGCAACCAAAAAAATATTTTTGGTAATTTTAGCTGAAACAAATCCTCCTTCTTTACAATTACTGGACCCAATTCCGACAGTCTGATTATTTGATGTTTTCATATTAAAAATTTGTTTGAATGTTGGTATTAAAGCTATTTTGAAGCAGTCGCACATGCTCTATTGTATTTGAGGAATGGGTGTACCCTGCTGTGAATGTCATATTTTTGGTGAATGCAAAAATTAAATTTAGGCCAAGTCCTGTAGCAAGGCTCTTTTTACCGCCAGCCAAGCCGCTATAATTGAGGTTAGTACCAGCACCGATGGTCAAAGATCTGTCTTTTGTCTTATTCTGAAAAATATTCATACTGACACCGCCAAACATGCCATACATTTGTACATCCAGAATCTTATTATTAAACTCTGCCAGCAATGTTCCGCTTTTGCTATAATTAAGGCCTACATTGTAGTTTAACCCGTGTGGTTTGCTAACACTATAAGCCAGATTTGCAAAAAAAGAATTGAAATCAGAGTTGTTAAACTTACTATTCTCGTATATTTCAGTGGTTCGCTGATTATTCAGATTAAAGCTCAGTGAACGATTAATATCTGCATTCTGCTCAAGCACATAATTGCTACTCAGGCCTATATTACTACTTACATTGCGTATAGAAATACTATCTTCGGATGCTATGGAAGTAGATGAGGTCTGGATGCCAAAATTGGAAAATGATGCATTCAAGAACAAATTTTCATTAGCAGCATAATTGACTGACACTTCATAGATCTTACTATTTGTGCTGAGTGCTGATTTTGACAAGAGGTTATTATTTTGGATACCTACGGTAATATTTGACGTAAGCTTACCATCCCAAAATGTAAACCCGGGTTCTATGGTATATTGGTCAATGTCATTTCCCTCAATCCGCAATCCGAGGTTCTTAAACTCAGGCATGATCCGTTTTTGCTTTATGCCTAATGAAAATATTTTATTTTCGTATCGAAGTGAATTCTCGAAAGCATAAAATATCTGTGTAGTGGTATTTGGTTTGCCTTCAATTATTTTGGCCCATGCGGGCAATGGTTGTGCCTGTGATGCTTTTAACAAAGTGTCAAGATTACCGGCATCTTTATTTCTTGTAAAAATACTTAAACCGCCAATGGATGAAAAGTTGACATATTTAGAAAATCTGATACCCATCTCGGCACCCAATGCTTTCCCCATACGTGGTGTCAAGAAATATTTTGGGTTCGAATAGCGGATGGAAGTTTTATCTTCATTACCTGAAAAATAGGTGAATAATAATTGAAACGATCGGGTCTTGACTCCAGATTTTATTGCAAATCCATTGGCTGAAAACCTGGGGCGCACATTATTATAAGATGTGGAGAGACTATCAACGAAGATTTTTTTTGCAAGATTGCCACTTATGGCAGACAAATAAAACCAACCGGGGTGTATCTCAAACCCGACGCCAAAGACATTGATACCACTAAAAACGTAACGATTATAACTCAGCGTCTGATTTCCAAGGTACAGTTTCATCCATTTATAGGATGGTGCACATCCGATCCTGAAGTATGGATATGAAACATTGAGCTTGTTGTTGCTATAACTGAGTGAGAAAGGAAATGAATTTTTCTTAAATTTCAGAGAAGTAGCTAAGGATATACCATAATTGAATGGACTGGAAGAGATATTCTGGATGTTGGAGTTGTAAGTAGAGGCAAAAACACTGGCTCCTCCTGAAAATCCGAAGTCCTTTTTACCTACCGTGGGTACCTTCAGAGTATCATCCACCGGATAGAAAAAGTGTATTGAGCTTGTACTGAGAATACCGTTTCTAGGTATTGCTCCATCGGCCTTCAAAGATATATTAATAGTTGTACAAAGGCATATCAGTAATACACTTTGCAATATTTGTTTCTTTTTAAGGTCCTGCTGGGTCATGCTACTTTAATTTCTGAAATTTTTCTACGATACAAATGTATTCGCATTATTCAGTTAAAGTTTGGCAAGTGAGTAACAGTACAAGCCGAGTTAGTGGATGGCGTCAAATGGTGGGTAAATGGTAAAGCCTTATCGAAGACTATTCTATTGAGCAGGAACTACATTAGAAGATACATGATTTCCACAATAAGTTATCATACAGTAAGTATTCAATTATTGCTTGAATATTAGGTCCTAACTTGAATTTTGGTAGATTCCGTAAAGGCATTCTGTTATATTAACAGGCACACTAATGATAATTTGCAGGCAATACCATTCAACGTAGTTGTACGGCAACGGTTAAATAAAGCTTCGTACAATCGTAAATTTTAGGTTCAACTGAATATTACATTTACCCTTCTGTAAGCGATTTTGCTGCCTTCTTCTCGGATATAGTAGAAGCAACCATTCCTGCGCCAAGTGAAAAAGCTATCACACTCAATGACAGCCAGTCTGGTATATCGACATGGTGTGACAGTATCATTTTGATACCCACGAATGCAAGGATGACGATAAGGCTATAGCTGATATATTTAAACTTATCAAGCATACCTACTATTAGGAAATACATGGATCGCAAACCCATAACGGCAAGAATATTTGAGCTGAACACAATAAACGGATCGGCTGTAATAGCAAGAATAGCCGGGATGCTGTCCAGAGCAAAGAAAAGATCAGTTAATTCAATTAAGATAACAACAACAAAAAGTGGTGTTGCAAAGCGAATTTTGCCTCTTTTCATAAAAAAAGCTCCACCATACACAGACCTTGACACCGGATAAATCTTCTTTATCCACTTGTACAGCCGAGAGTCCTTCGGATTCTGTGGTTTGTCATGTGTAAGTAGCATCTTTAACGCCGTAAATATTAGAAACGCACCGAAAACATAAATAATCCAGCTAAACTTGTTGATAAGAGCCACTCCAAACACGATCATTATAGCCCGGAAGATGATTGCTCCGAGAACACCATAGAACAATACTTCGTGCTGATATTTTTTGGCTATTTGGAATGATGAAAAAATCAAGGCAATGAGAAAAATATTGTCAACACTGAGTGAAAGTTCGATGAGATAACCCGTAATATACTTCAGCACCGCCTGAGTAGGTGTCAGATTGGTTGGGTTGCCCACCCAGTTGTTCTGAAATGCCATATACACGACGCCTGAAAACAAAAGAGCTATCGTCACCCACACTATGGTCCAGGCTGTAGCTTCCTTTGTTTTAATTTCATGTGGATTTCGGTTGAAAACACCCAGATCTAATGCCAGGGCGAATATAATGAATGAGATAAATGCAATCCAAAGTATCATAAATGAGTTTCTTGGCTGTAAAAGTAATTAATTTTTTTTATTTGGGAATAGATGCAGATTTTCTGAAAAGACAATTAGAAATACTGTATGAATGGTTGTATGCCAATATGTTGGTTAGATAACCAATTGAACACAAAAAAGTTTTTGAAAATAAAATAAAAGAATCATCCAGAATATCAGATGTTATCGATCATGTATTTCATCATCAATATCTTTACGAATATTCAAAGAAAAAAATGGGGTTGAGTATAGTCAAAACATTAAGCACAATCACCTTTCGGCTTTAAAAATCGAACAAATCTCCTAACAAACTTTTCTTGTTTTTGTACTTGTACTCGTCCTCACGCGAATAATGCGGCCGGTCATTATGTTGTTCAGCCGGGCGCGATTTAGTATTTGTTTCCGGTATTGACCTTTCAATGATTTTATCAAGCTCACCTCGGTCGAGCCACACACCACGGCATTCAGGGCAATAGTCAATCTCTATTCCACTTCTTTCTGCCATTACAAGTAGGACACTTCATATTATTAATGATGTTTTTTTGTGTTTATAATTCAGGCCCAATATAGATTGATTTTTTGATTTCAGTCAATGTGATGTTTAAATTTTACGATAAAATGACATTCACAAAATAGTCAAGCGTGTTGATAACAACGCTTATTGGGCATTTATTCCGGATGTATTTCGTTTGCTTCCGGCAAATAATTTGATGATTACCGGAGCAGTAACCACTACAATGATTCCTATAATGATATATTCAAGGTTAGCCTTCACCCATGGATTATCACCTAGTAAATAACCTAAAAAAACAAGGCTACCAACCCATAATACAGCACCCAGAATATTGTAATAGGTGAATTTCTTCATATCCATTTTGACTGTACCGGCAATGATAGGTGCAAATGTCCGGATAATGGGCAGGAAGCGTGCTATTGCTATGGTCAAGCCACCTCTTTTTTCATAAAATTCTGTTGCTGTACGTATATGTTTTCGTTTGATTAGCCAGGTTTCTTTATCACCCTGAATTAAGAATCTGAATCTGTTGCCAAACCAATACCCAAAATAATTGCCTAATATGGTAGAAATCATAAACAATACCATCCAAAAGGGAAGATTGAGATACTCAGAACTAAAGGGATAGTGCGATTCTTCGACTGATGCAATGACCATTCCGGAAATAAAGAGCAAAGGATCTCCAGGTAGGGTAAATCCGAAAAAAACACCTGTTTCGATAAACAATATTATCAGTACGAGGTAAAGTCCACCATTTTTCATAATCCAGTCAGGGTCTAAAAAATGCTGAAATGACTCAAAGATTAGTTCCATTCAATTTTTATTAATGTATGAATATTGCGAAGCATAACCATTCTTTGCTCATATTGTTCAGAACCAAATCCTAAATTCGAATTTGGTTTCCAAAAATTTACAAGTTCATGATAAACGTTTAAGCTAAGAAAAAATTGGCTACCCTATTCTGATAAAACCGGTTAAGCATTACGAGTTGTAGATTTCATTCATCAATATTTTTAAACCATTTCCGAGCTTCCGGGCGGCGGTGCGGACATCCGGGCCAGCAACAAGGCGAACGTTTACCCGACTTCAGGTCTTCAGTCATGCGTTGGATGTGCTCCACTCTTGTTTCGGGCTTTTTCACGATTGTTACCCAACAGATCCATTCATTTCGCTGTATAGGTGTAAGTTTGTTCCAGATTTGACTCAAAGAATCGTCTGCCACCAACGCTGCCTTTATATCATCTGCTATCTCATGCAGAATTCCATTCTCTATTTCTTTTGTTTGCATTTTGTGTCGGTTTGTTACTTCAAACGTTCAAGAACGCCTTTTCGTTTAATCAGATTTTTATAATCCCATTGTATCTCTTCAGATTTTTTCAACCATCGTTGCAAATCAGTAGTATTTATTTCATTGGCAGAATTATAGAAAACTGAGGCATCCTTAAATTTTTCACCCCGTACATTCAATACACCCTCACCAAAGTCAGCACCACTCCAGAACATTAGCCTGATTCCGTTTTTTTGGCTGCTATAGCCGACAATCGGATTACCGTCAATGAACCATACCGGGTGTCCGTGCCACAATTTTTCTTCTGTATGCGACAGATGTTTTGAAATATTGCGGTACAATATTTCACATATCTCCTTGTGTACCGGGTTTTGTATTGCATGATAAGCAGGTATATCTGTTGGCTTTTCTGTTACATTTCGCAGCTTACTTGATGTTGATTTAGCTAAGGCAGTATCAGTTACAAGACGGAACTCCACTATTCTCCGTATCAGGTCCCACGGCAGATTTTCAGATATCGGAAACTGTATTGCCCCTTTTGAAGTCTTGTACCCTTCCAACTCTTTTTTGAAATGAACAATAGGGTCAGGCGTCGGGTAAAACCCTATATGGTTTTTTCCTGCAGCGTAATAAACCAGCACTTTATTTTGTTTGAAAGCCGGCATACCATAGCTAATCACTTCTGTTGCCTGATGTGCAGCCTGCCTGATAGCCTGCCTTAACAGTTGAAGTATTACCTGTATTGCACCAGACTGCTGGTCATGATATTCATCAATGGTGTTGAACTTTTGCATAATAGTGTGTTTAATGTTGGTATCATAGATTGCTTATCTTGCCAATGAAATATAGGCTTTGTTGGCATTATTATGTGACAAAATTAGTCAATTTTACCGGAAAGTTGCAGTAAGATTTAGATTAATCTGCTTACCAAGTACAGTAGAATTATTAACAATACGGAAGAATAGCTTCAATATGCATCTGTTGTAAAAAACTGTTTTTGTCAGGCATTATTCAGTGTGAATAAAAATCTTTGCTTCTCCTTTACCCTTCTGTTAATACCCACAACTTCCAGATCAAGCTTCGCACTTTCTGTGTACTAGACAACCGAAGCTTTTTATGGAATATTGTAGTCAACAAACCATGATTTTACTTATCAACACTATGTTAATAAGTATTACAATTAGTTGATAATCAATATTTTTGCTTTGTTGAAATAAATCAAAAAACTGTGAATAAGATGTCGGCTTTATTCTCAAACGGAAGTGTCTCCCTTCCGATTTTACTAAAAATATCGCTTAGAAAAGTTCCTTGCGCTTAATGACCCAAACTAAAGGCAAGGTAAGCACCAGTGAGAGAATCACTATATAATAGAAAGCGTAATCCGAATCATCAAATGGCAAATGCTTCACATTCATTCCATAAAAACTAGCTATCAGTGTAGGTACCATCAGCACAATTGTTATCATTGTCCATCGTTGGATGATGACATTCAGGTTGTTAGAGATAATGGAGGCCATAGCATCCGTAGTACCATTGATGATATGCGTAAATACATTGGCCATCTGGTGGGCCTGATTGTTGTCAATGATGATATTTTCAAAAAAATCGACCTTGTCTTCGTCACCGTTGATGCCAAGAAAATCCGTCCTTTTTAGTTTCAGCTTCAAAAGCTCGTTAGAACTGAGTGCGTTAACGAAGTAAATGGAACTCTTCTCGAGGCCTAGCAATTGTTTAAGCTCGTTATTGCGGCTACTTGTTATGAGTTGCTGCTCTATTACGTCCCGGTTGAGGTTCAGCTTCTTAAGATAACTCGTAAACCTGTTAACGTTCTGGTCTAATATCTGTAGAATAAACAGCTGGTAGTCGCCCGGATTGAAATGTCTGACTTTATCTTTTAGAAACAAGTCCATAATGGTATTATCAAATGCCGAAATGGTTATCATGAATTCTTCGGCAAAGATGATACCGATAGGAACGGTCATAAACACAGGCTGGTATTCATCATCCCGTTGATTGGGTATCGGTGTATTGATGAGTATAAATTTGAAATGGTCTTCTTTTTCGTAGCGCGAACGTTCTTCGGGGTCAAGCGAGTCGGTCAGATAATCAAGCTCTATATCAAAGCGCTCAGCAAAATCTTCTAACTCGTTGGAGCTAAAAGGTGTTGAGATGTGCACCCAACAACCCGGAGCAAAATTCTCCAGTTCCATCAACTGTCCATGTTCTTTTCTGAAGTATCTGATCATCTCCGTTATTTTCCATGATGAAAGAATAAGGTTTAATCCGGAACACGCATTAGACTCTTAACGACGCACAATTATTTCTTCAAATCCATGTCAATAGTTTAAATTCATTGTCCTCAATGCTTTAGCACTTGTATATGGATTTTTTTTGTACTAATTATTTTCGTTTTAAGTTCCTAACACGTAATCAGGGTTTAAAAAATCAGCACAGCTACTCGGTGACAAGACAGTTGCACTTATTCATTTGCACTGCAAATTTACAATCTTTTATTATTAACTTTATAGCTTTTAAGTACAAGTAAAGTATTAATTATTTCATAATGATGGCCTTCAGTGGTGATATTGACCTCACCATCAATGAAGGTATCAGCATAATTAGGATTACTACCAAGAAAGCAAATACATTAATCATCATTATTTTACTCCAGTCAAAATATATCGGTGCATAACTCAGGTAATAATCCTTTTCAGAGAGCTTGATGAGTTTAAAATATTTTTGAGCTCCTGCAATCAACAATCCGAACAAATTGCCAAAAAACAAACCACGTACCAGAATATGCCCGGCAAACCGGATAAAAACCTTCTGAACCAAAAAATTGCTTGCACCCAAAGCCTTGAGCATACCTACCATATTGGTACGGTCAACAATAAGGATGAGCAAGGCTGTACTGAGGTTAATGATGGCTACTATCATCATAAGTCCGATAATAAGCTGCTCATTGGTGTTTTGCAATTCGAGCCATTCGAATATATTCGGAAGCTTCATCCTGATTGATTCTGTATAAAGACTATCGGGTACTACCTGATCGTACAGATAGGTATTGTAAGCATCCAGGTCTGCTACATCATCCAGAAATACTTCAAAGCCGCCAACTTCATCAGGTGCCCAGCCCATTAATTCTCTGATGATTGCAATATCAATGATTGCAAATTTCCGGTCATATTCCTCAAGTCCGGTCTTATAAATACCCGAAACAGTAAACTTTTTCTTGATTTGCTCACCATTATTGACAAAATATAGAATAAGCGACTTGCCTACGTCTGTTTTAAGTCTGTCGGCTGTCTGTTCGGAGATGAGAATATCACGCGAACCTTTGCCGATATTGGCTACAGGCTTGCCTCTGATGATAAAATCTTTGATAAATGTCCAGTTAAAATGTTCATCTACGCCTTTCAGCACTATTCCTTCAATCTCCGATTTGGTCTTCATTATCCCGGCTTTGAAGGCAAATGCCTGAATGTTGCGGATTTTCCCTTTGGTAGTGTGCTGTGTCTGCCAGTTCGGAAACACAAAACCCAGTACTTCTTGTGGCCCGGTATAGTTGATGGGGCCTTTGTCTTTCAGCTCAGGATAGAAATTCTGTCTAACGGAAATGGGCTTGCTCTCGTAACTGTTCAGCTCACTGTTATGTATAATGTGTATATGCCCCCAAAATCCGAAAATTTTTTCGCTTATACTTTTCTGGAATCCACTTATAAGGCAAGTGGCAATAATCATCACAGCAATACTGATAGCCGTAGCCACCACACCTACGCGTACGATTAAAGACGAAAAATTGCGTTCGCGTACTGCTGAAAGTCGGCCGGCAAGGAAACCTGACAGGAAGGTTGTGCGTTTCATGTTGTGAAATTAAGCAGAAATCTGAATATCACAGTCTTAAAATAAGAAACTTATATTCTGCAGAATCATTATTTTTGTATCGAAATTTTATTCATGAAAAAGAATTTTGTAGAAGAACTGAGATGGAGAGGTATGCTGCAGGACATCATGCCAGGCACAGAAGAACTCCTCAACAAGGAAGTAGTAAAGGCGTACATTGGATTTGACCCGACAGCCGATTCGCTCGGTGTTGGCAATTTGGTTCAGATTATGACATTATTGCATCTGCAGCAATGTGGTCACATACCGATAGCTTTGGTAGGTGGCGCCACAGGTATGGTAGGCGACCCAACCGGGAAAAGTGAAGAAAGAAACCTGCTCAACGAAGATACGCTCAACCATAACCTTGCCTGCCAGAAAAAACAGCTCGAAAAATTTCTCGACTTTGAAAGTAAAACCAATCCGGCTGAAATAGTCAACAATTACGATTGGTTTAAGGAAATAAGCTTCCTCGACTTTATCCGCGATACCGGCAAACACATAACCGTCAACTACATGATGGCCAAAGACAGTGTGCGCAAACGCCTGGATAGCGAAGTAGGTATGTCTTTTACCGAATTTACATATCAGCTCATACAAGGTTATGACTTCTATTATCTCTGGAAAAACCACAACATCAAGTTACAGATGGGTGGCTCTGACCAATGGGGCAATATTGTCACCGGTACTGAACTCATCAGACGTAAAGCACAAGGTACCGCGTATGCAATTACCACACCTCTTATTAAAAAAGCAGACGGAACAAAATTCGGAAAATCTGAATCGGGTAATGTGTGGCTCGACCCTAAGCGAACATCTCCTTACAAGTTTTACCAGTTTTGGCTCAATGCATCTGACGAAGATGTAAGCACTTACATCCGTATATTTACCCTCAAGACTAAAGATGAAATAGAAGAGCTCGAAAATCAGCACAAAGAAGCAGCACACCTACGTATCCTGCAGAAAGAGCTAGGCAAAGACATCACATGCCGTGTGCACTCGGCTCAAGATTTTGAGTCTGTGCTGAAAGTAACCGAACTGTTATTTAACCCTAAACTCGACGAAGATTACTTAAAGAGAATTTCTGAAGAAGAATGGGAGACCGTAGGTGCCGAAATACAATGTTACGAATTTAACAGTAGCTCTGCTTTAGATCAGACAGACTTACTTACCCTGCTTTCTGATGCTTCTGGTATTCTGCCTTCTAAGAGCGAAGCCCGACGAGCCATAACAGGCAATGCCATCAGTATCAACAAACAAAAGATGTCAACTATTGAAGCAAAAATTGACAGCCACGCTTTGCTTTGTGGCAAATACCTGTTTATAGAAAATGGTAAGAAAAATAAGTGCCTGCTAAAGTTTAAGTAGTACAAAGTGTTCAGAGAAATCTTCTGATCAAGTTAATGATGACTGATAATAAAATGCTCAGAATCAGCATAGTGGTAATAGGTGCAAAAAAACTGAAATTATCTTTTTTATAACTAAAATCGCCCGGTAACCTGCCCAGCCATCCGAGCTTGTCCTGAAAGAAATAATAAATCAATCCGATAATGATAAGGATTACTCCGGCTATTATTAGACCCTTGGCTATCTGCATATTCAACCATTCATTTTAACAAAAATAGACAAAATTTATAAAAAGTAATGCCTATTATTGATCTCAGTAAAAACTATAAACCCAACTGGTACAGCAACAACCGACACCTGGCTACTATCGTACCTTCTATGACACGCAAAATAGACAACATACAGTATGTACGTGAACGATTGACACTGGCGGATGGCGATTTTTTGGACCTCGACTGGATTAAAAAAGCAAATGACAAACTCCTCATCATCACACACGGCCTGGAAGGAAATTCCAACAAACAGTACGTCAAAGGCATGGCACAAGAATTTTCAATAAACGGCTGGGACATACTAGCCTGGAACTGCCGCAGCTGTAGCGGTGAGATGAACATTGCTCCGAAACTATACCATCATGGCGATATACACGATATAACAGAAGTAATAGAACATGTGCTTGACAAGTATAAATACAGTCAAATAGCATTGGGTGGTTATAGCATGGGCGGTGTCATTAATACCAAATTTGTTGCAAAAAAAGCTGTACTTTATTCAGATTTCATCAAACTCAACATAGCCATTTCAACTCCTTTCGACCTTGAGGCATGTGCACACACATTAGACCGCAAAGCCAATTTTGTGTATAAAAACAAATTCATGAAAAGCCTTATGGTAAAACTCTCCGAAAAAGAGAAACAATACCCGGGCATCATTGACAAAGCCGGTTTGTCAAATATCAAAAGCTGGGCCCAATTTGATGAACAATACAGCGCGCCTTTCAACGGATACAACAGCCGACAAGAACTTTATGCTAATGCTACCATCAACAACTGGCTTGAAGACATCCGTGTGCCTACCCTGCTACTGAACTCCGTTGATGACCCAATGATACCCGTGGAAAGTAATCCGAAGCAGTTTGCACAATCATCAGACATACTGACACTGGCGCTTACACCGAAAGGCGGACATTGTGGGTTCGGACAAAGACAGTCTGAAAAAAGTTTTGCCGAAAGCTTTTCTTTTGCCTTTGCAAATAAAATTTTAAAATAATTGAGCGTCTGCGAACTTTAATCTCACTGCATTTGTATATTTGTTCTGAACAAAACTAATATCAACTATGGCTTCAATTACACCTCCTTCTGATTTCAAACCAAAGACATTCTGGCAAAGACCCGAAGGGGTCACAGGCGGCATTTTTATGACCGGCATCATCGTTGGTCTGGGCTATCTGTTATATAAAATGTTACCAATACTTATCACATTGGTATCCAACACATTGTATCTGGCTCTATTATTGATTGCCCTAGCTGCTGTAATATATATGGTCGTTGACCCGCGCATGCGCAATCTCTTCTGGTACGGCTACAAAAGTATCATGCGCTGGATTACAGGTATATTTGTCAACCTTGATCCTATAGGCATTCTGAAGAGCTATGTCGAAGACCTTGAGAATAATTTGTCAAAGATGAGTAAGCAAATAGGCAACCTACGAGGCTCAATGCGCAAGCTAAAGACTACCATGGAGGAGAATGATAAAAGTATTGAAAACGAGTTGAATATAGCAAATGCTGCAAAAAAACAAGGAAACGAAAAACAGCTCGTACTCTCTACACGCCAGGCTGCAAGACTTAAAGATTCGAACGAAAAATACAATTCTCTGTATTCAAAAATGGATATTCTGCACAGAATTCTTGCCAAAATGTACGAAAACAGTGAAATCTTACTGGAGGACACCAGAGATCAGGTAAAAGTAAAGCAAGAAGAACGTGAAGCCATCAGAGCCAGCCATTCTGCTATGTCTTCAGCCATGAAAGTTATATCGGGCGATAAAGATAAAAAAGCGATGTTCGATATGGCTGTAGAAGCCATTGCTGACGATGTCGCCAATAAAGTAGGCGAAATGGAAAGATTCATGGATATGTCATCAAAATTCATGGATTCCGTTGATCTGCAGAATGGCGTATTCGAAGAGGAAGGCCTGAAAATGCTCGAACAATGGGAAAACCAAAGCCAGCTGCTGCTGATGCAGGGTGGCAAAAGTGACACGCTCGATCTTAACAATCATCCGGAAATGCTCCCACGCGAAAATGACAAAAAAGAAGACGGCGACAGTTACAAAAAGCTTTTTGACTAGTATCAATAAGGTAAAAAATACCGCTGTCAAAGCATTTTTACCCTCTAAAATCTTAAAAAGAGTTTCACAACTATGTTGGAACTCTTTTTTTGCATCACACAATCACCAAGCCTAGTTCTGCACCTTTTTCCATCATCAGCTTGTAGGCTGTTTCGTACTCATTGGCAATGACACCGTCAAGTATAGCCTCACGTATGGCATTCTTTATCAGACCAACTTCCCTACCCGGTTTGATATTGAATGTTGACATGATTAATTCACCTGATATTGGAGGTTGCCAGTTACGTATGTTATCTTTTTCTTCTATTTCTATGAGTTTTTGCTTTACAACTCTGTAGTTTTCAAGAAATCTGGCCTTTTTTTCAGCATTTTTAGACGTAATGTCAGCTTCGCACAACAACATCAGATCGTCAATATCATCACCGGCATCAAAAAGGAGCCTCCTAATAGCCGAATCCGTTATGTTCTCTTTTGTAAGTGAAATGGGTCTCAGGTGCATGCTTACCAGCTTTTGCACATATTTAAGTTTGCCATCCATTGGTAGTTTTAGTTTTCGAAATATTCTTGGCAACATTACAGATCCCAGATATTCGTGACCATGGAATGTCCAGCCTGTATCTGGAGTAAACTTTTTTGTAGCAGGTTTGGCAATATCATGAAATACGGCAGCCCATAGCAACCAGATATTATCCGTGTTGCTCCGGAGGTTATCAATAACTTCAAGTGTGTGGTAAAAATTGTCCTTGTGCCCCTTGCCATCAATGTACTCTACACCCTGAAGTTCTACCAATTCGGGTAAAATATGTTTTAACAATCCCGTTTTATACAACTGTTCGAAGCCGACAGATGGTTTTATGCTCAGTAGTATTTTTTCTAACTCAACTATGATTCTCTCTTGTGAAATGATTAGTATCCTGTCGCAATTATCTGTAATAGAAGCCAATGTCTCGGGAAAAATCTCAAACTGAAGCTGGGCCGAGAACCTGATGGCTCGTAGCATCCTGAGCGGGTCGTCAGAAAATGTTTTTCTTGGCTCTAATGGAGTTCGTATCACTTTTTCTTCCAGATGCTGCACGCCATTGAATGGATCAACCAAAGTACCAAAATCTTCCTTCTGGAGGCTGATGGCCATTGCATTGATTGTAAAATCTCTTCTCTGCTGGTCATCTTCAATAGTACCTGCCTCGACGTAAGGTTTTCTGGAATCAGACACATACGACTCCTTTCTTGCACCTACAAATTCTATCTCCATATCACGAAAACGTAGCATGGCGGTACCAAATCTTTGAAAAACACTTACTTTGGGTTTCCCCGGCAACATGGATGCTGCTGTTTCAGCCAGCAATATTCCGTCGCCCGTGCACACTATATCCAGGTCTTTACAAGGTCTGCCAAGCAAGCGGTCACGTACAAAGCCACCTACGAGATAGGCCTGTATGTTCAATAGCTCTGCTGCTTTTTGCACTACATTAAGTATGTCCCTTTCGGTGCTATATAGGTGAAAATTTTCCAAAATTGTCTTTGATTTGTTAAACTTTATGACATGAAAACTTCTGTCACCGAATATTTATCTTTCATTTCATGAATGACTGCAAATACATCTTCAGGTTTGTCAGCTGTGACCAGGCGTGCCCTGAATGGCTTGATGTCTGGAAATCCTTTAAAATAATTGGTATAATGCTTCCTGGTCTCTAATATACCAAGCTTTTCTCCCTTCCATCTGATGGCATGTTGTAAATGTCTGCTGGCTGCATCGGCGCGCTCTGCGATTGTAGGCGCTACAAGTAGTTCGCCGGTTTTAAAATAATGTTTGACCTCCCTGAATATCCAAGGATACCCAATGCTTGCCCTACCTATCATTATTCCGTCCACACCGTATCGCTCGCGGTAAATCTTTGCTTTGTCCGGAGAGTCAATATCTCCATTGCCGAATATGGGTATGTGCATCCTGGGATTTTCCTTTATCTTGCCTATATAACTCCAGTCTGCTTGTCCTTTGTACATTTGTTTGCGGGTGCGGCCATGTATGGTGAGGGCTTCGATACCTACATCCTGCAGGCGTTCGGCTACTTCGATTATGTTGATGGAATTTTCATCCCAGCCGAGTCTTGTCTTAACGGTTACGGGTTTAGATGTTGCCTTTACGACCGACTCTGTTAGTTTTATCATTTTCGGTATATCTTGCAGAATACCCGCTCCTGCCATTTTACAAACAACACGATTAACCGGACAACCAAAATTGATATCTATTATTTCCGGGTCTGCATCCTCGACCACGGCCATGGCTTCTACCATACTATCTATTTCACCACCAAATACCTGAATACCTATGGGCCTTTCATTTTCATAAATATCAAGTTTTCTCAGACTCTTATCGGCATCACGTATGAGACCTTCTACAGATATAAACTCGGTGTACATGAGGTCTGCCCCTTCTTCTTTGCAAAGAAACCGAAAAGGCGGATCACTTACGTCTTCCATTGGGGCCAGTATCAGCGGAAAATCTGCTATTTCGATATTTCTAATCTTTACCATAAGACCGCAAAGTTAATGGATTTACACATCAGAAAAAACATATTTGCTCTAAGTAAGTACAGTTTATGCCTTCATCTGCTTCGAAATATCAAATGAATTTCTGTGATTCGCCGACAAATTCATTCAATATACAAATAATTTCTAATATTTTTCATCTTTATTCGTTTACTCAAAATTACAATTGTCCTTTTATTGGTATGGTTAGAAAAAGAAATATCCTGCTGTTCTTAGTTGCATTCATTACTTTGATTTTTGTATTGATAAACCTTGGTGGATTTAAGAAATACATCATTCTGGGCAATTGGGTAGGTGCTCATGTTGCTGAAAATGGCAACAGTATCAAAATGGATTGGTCTAAGGTAAAATTTACATTTAAGCTGAATGGCGACTATTCTTACACAAATCCTTCAGAATATACGGAGCATGGCAAATATAAACTTGAAAAAAATATGCTCATCACTCAGCCTTCCAATATCCAAACCAACCAACCGGTAGCAGTCGAAATCATTCAGCTACGACTCACGTCTCTCATTCTGAGGATGAACGACAGTGGTAATGAAATCATCCTGCAGTTAAAACGCCTATAATTCCAGATAGAACCGATCTTGCCATTCGCAGTTGACCAATACGATCTTGTCATCAAATGTAATATGTTTTACAGAAAACTTCGGAACACTTAGTTTGATGGCCGAACTCTGAAAATCGAAATGATAGGCATCTTTGATACCACCTGCTATATGAGCATTTATGGTTGAAAAGGGAATTTCAGCATATTTTTGTATGAGCTTCTCGATGCCGAGTTCGAGCAATTTTGTAATACCTTTATCAAACAAAGAATTACTACCGGTGGATTGCATTTCGAGCAAAGAGAATCTCAATGTATCACTCGTAACACTGGTATCAAGCTTTAGCCGCCAGGCTCCTTTGTAAAATTCGCTTAGCTCCAAACCTACATACAGTACATTACACACTACCCGAAAATCTGTCAGTACCAAAGGTATTTTTTTATTCAATACAGGAATTTCGACTTCGGTAATGAGTTTGGTCAATATCGATTTCAGAAAATCCTGATGAATAGCAACATTAAACTGACCCGTGTGCTCTTTTCGCTCGATTACATAATACTCCGCTCCGAATCCTTGATTTTGATTCTCTATATAAGCAGATGAGAATACATCAATGAGCAGGCTATTGTTGCTGCTACTGCATTCTCGTAGCTTCACACCTTTTACATATAGGAGATTGTTGTAGTCTATGCCTGAAATGTTAAAATCAATTTGAGTCTTTTGAGATAGTAGCTCAGAAATTTTTGAATTTACAAGCTTCAATATATCCGGTAATAGTTTTTCTACTTGTGCAATAATATTTTTCCGGATCATGCCCTCAAAAACCGATAAGGCTCCGTTGAGTTGCAATGTGCGGAGGCTGAGACTTAGGGATTCTATCTTTGATGTGCCAGAAAACCCGGTACCTAAAATACTTATCTTGATCTTTGGTTTAGTGTTCACCCGGAATTTACAAAGAGGGAGGCGGACATTTACCGGTATCAACATTTCTATATCTACAATCAGTTGATTTGCCGGTGAGCTTATGTTAAAATCCAACATCTGAAAATGCTGAAGCTCGGATTCGATAGTCAGTAAACGTGAGGTATAGGGCGATACATGATGCAAACGTACCTCTGCCTGCAGATAATTCAATAACTGCAATTTGTTAAGCGAAACAGGAACTCTACCTTCTAGTGAAATCATTCACGAAGATAAGTCTAAAAGCAATTAGGCTGTTACTCTATGATGCTGATTTTCTCCTGAAAGATATTGCGTTGGGTCTCTACTTTAATGATGAAAATGCCTGTACCTGTATTAATGGGCAATGCATATAAATTGACGCCTTCAATCAGATTCTTGTCAAAGTGATCTATAACTTTGCCTTCAAGATCAATTACTTCGATGGTAGCCATCTGTGCTCCAGCTGAGGTAATCTTTACACGGACAGCATTTTTTGCCGGATTCGGATACACAAATATACCTTCCTCAAGTGGAAAATTTACCTTAGGGTGTTTCAAGTCAAGCTGTTGGAGTTCGTTGTTTTCGGCTACTGACATTGGTTGAAGGCTATTGGTCAATACCGGCAAGAAATTTTTATCCGTATTATGCCATGATAATAGAGTCTGGCCTGGTATAACCACTTCGTCTGTAATGTATTTCACTTCAAACATTCCATTGTCAACATCAGTTATTGAAATGGTTCCTTGCTCTGCATATATTTCGGTGGACAATGCCTTGATATTCACAGCAAACTGGATGCCCTTTGCCGGGCCATCTCCGGTATAATTAATTTTATTGCCACTTACAAAACTAATGGTTGTACTTGCCCTTGTAGAAATATTATCACTACCAATAAGTTGGTCTGCATCACTGAGATCTCCTGTTTTAATGGCTACCAGATCAAACACGAGTGAATCGGTCGCAAGTGAATCAAGCAACAGTCCTGTAGTTGCATCATTCCATATTTCTTCAGGCTTATCAAAAGTTTTCTTTTTACTTATGTAGTTAAAAGTTTGATTCTTTGGCCATTCTTCAAGGTGCCCTAGTATCATTTGCTTTAATAAAAACAGGTCGTAAGTATTGATCCCTTTTGACTTATCGACATCGCCTGCCAGGTACTGGTACGGATTGCTAAGTTTTTTATATCCTAATATGTGGTCACGGAGCAATATTGCATCCAAGACAGATAAACCTGCTTTAGGGTCTTCCTGTTTTATACATTCCATCGTATAAGGTAAATGCATATTGAGCAATGGTGTAGCAAAATATCCAACTGAGTCGGTTATAACTTCTACGTATGGATTTTTGATATGTACATCGACCATGGGGCTCCCATCAGGTTTTTTAACTGAGCCGGACACCTGAATGATTGTGCCACTAGTATCGCAAGCATTCATATTATCCTGAATATCGATGGTGGCAATAGCATAATCCTGATTGCCTGCTTCGTCTGTTACCCAGATTTTTACTGTGCGAAGACCGAGACTGTCGCAATTGAAAATTTTCGAAATATCGTTTTTGTCCGGACTAAATGAGAATTTCAGATTCTCTGATTTTGTGCAGTTGTCATAGCTACTGGTTTCAAAATCTGAAGCCCACACTTCGACCAAACCGTTTTGAACCATCAATGTAGTGGCAAGTTTTTGATGTACCACCGGTGTTGGCTTTTTGCAGTCCTTTACTGTAATGTTAACATTGCAAAAACTATGGTTGCCGCAGCCGTCAGATACATTGTGTTGAATCTGATATACTCCTGATTTCACGCCGGATACTGAATATTTACTACCCAAATCACCGGAAAGGCTATAATAAATATTCTGGCTACAATCAACAACAGCGGGCTTAGGAATGTCAAAGCTCACTTCGCAATCATTTTGGAAACATATCGTAGTATCTTTGCAGGTAAGGACAGGGTCGGCGGTTTCGAATACTTTTATATATTGGGTATATTCGAAGAATCCGTCATCATCTTTGTATTTTTTATTACCTATCGGAATACCCAGTGGCGTATGTGTGGCTTTATTCGGGTCGTATGTACACCAGTTAATAATCTGCCATTTTCTAATCCTTACGAAGCAACCATTGCCGTCTGTCACCGGCAAGTCATGATCCGTATGGCCTACTGCAAGTAGATCGCACTGTTTATCTTTAAATATTGGTTCTCCTGTTTTGGTGAGATCATCAGGCGATACACATTTATTGATGGTGACGTCACTCGGGAACGTCACAGTATAATCAGAAACGTGTTTTGAATATACGCGATGCGTACAAGTACCCTGATTCTTGGCATTGTCTTTTACTGTCCATATTTTTGAAACATAACCATTTTGACACTGGTCTCTGTTATCGATGACATTACTGGTAAATGTCAATGTCCCACAATTGTCTATTGCTGTAGGCTGTGTAAAATATTGATTTGGGTCTTGTGTGCAGAAGATAGTAAGGTCGGCCGGGCAAACTACTACCGGCTTTGTTTTATCTTCCACATCAGCCTCAGACCAGCAGTCATTCACATTACCTTCGCAATCCACGGCTCGCAACACAACTTTTACCGGGCTGTTAGCGATGTCGTCACAAGTAAAATACATAAATGGTTTGAAAGCTGACTCAGGCTCATTCATCCGTTTGACAAGCAACTGAGCGAGACATTCTTCATCGTAGCTTCCGTCATCGAAAGAAACCGGGAAAACCTTGGTCGGATTGTCTGTAAGGCTAATCTGGACATGACTCTTACACACCGCTACTGGCGGAATATTGTCCAACACCAAGGACAAATTATTTTGTTGGTTTGTTGACTGAGCAATTAAAAAAAATACAGAAAACAACACAAAAAATACAGTAAGTAAACCTTTATGCATGTAGCTCTAAATGTGTAAAAAAATCAATTCTTGCCAACGGTTTTTAGTATCGTGCAAAGATGCAACATTTTATAGAAAAATGCAAAAAAAATGCCCTATTTTCACAGGGCAAGATGTATCGGTCGTAATTTTGATTCAGCTGGGATGGACATTATGTTTCATGGTTATGTTTTGGCCATCATTATGTGTCAAAACATGTTAATCGGAATGGAATGTCGGGAAATTTGTTTCACATACCTGCAATAACAATCCTTCTTACAGGTCGGCTTCTGCCAACGGATTTTGAAATGTAACTCTAAGACAAATTTCATATTACCAAAATCAAGCCAATTTTATAAAAATGTATTTTTTCAGTAACATTTTTATTCTTGTAATATGTCTTGAATGGTAAACAAATATAATGCATTATTATTGTTGCGTACAAAGTAAACTGAGCCTATCTGTTCAGCTCGTTTCTGATCATTGCCCTATTGTATCGCTGCAGGACTGTTTTTAATTGATCAGACATTTGCTTCGTCAATTCCGTTTCTTTACTTGAAATGTCATTTCTCATCATTGGGTCTTGCTTATAATTATACAATCCTGCAACATTCGAACCGTCAAATAACAGAATATACTCACCATCCAATATCTGAAAAACACCATTGCTGTATTGATACGTGTATTTCTTTTTGTCATGTCTGAAAATACTTTCACCAAAGCAATGAAAATCATGGTCGTAATGCAATAAATCGAGTATTGACGGCAAAATATCAATCTGCGACATGAGCGCCTCATTAGGCTTCACACCGATTTGTGCCTTGGATATGATACTGGTATTGGGCGAATAAAATACGATCGGTATCCGGAAAATGGCTTCGCGGGTGGTGTACTTTTCACCGAAAGGCACACCTGTATGGTCTGCACACAATACGAAAAGTGTGTTTTGGTACCAATCATATCCGGAAGCTGTTTTGAAAAATTGTCTTAGTGCTTCGTCCGTGTAACGCACACATCGCAAGGTAGGATTCTCACCGGGATATTTGTCTTCGAACCATTTTTCGGCTTTAAAAGGATTGTGTGGATTAAGTGAAAACAAGGTACAGAAGAATGGCTTCTTGAATGAATTCATTTGGCTTACCGTCCATTGAAAAAACGGAATATCCCAAATTCCCCAACTACCGTCATAATCGCGATCATTGCTGTAATCTCTTCTGTCAAAAAAATCATCATATCCGCTAATGGCAGCAAAACGCTCAAAATCCATCGAACCCGGATTGCTGCCATGAAAGAATGCTGAGTAGTATCCTTTCTGTTTAAGTGCAGAAGCTATGCTTTCTATCTGGTTGCTCTGGTATGGCGAAAAATGAAATGGCTCTTCCATCAAGGCCGGAATACCGGATGTAACAGAGACTATTCCTTGGGCTGACCTTTGGGCATTGGCATAGCTTTGACCAAAGCTTATGCCCTGTGTAGCCAGGCTATCAAAGAAAGGTGCATAGATCTTGCCGTCGGATTGTCGAGAAATGTATTCTGTTCCAAAACTTTCGAGTATGATGAGTACCACATTCACAGGTTGAAAGGGTGCCGTGGCAGCCACATTCCTTTTCAGTGCAAACCGTGCATCCAGCTCATTTACCGGGAAATATTGGAGCTCTGTAAGTGCTTTTTGTTGAAATGAAAATATGAAGTTGAGTGTTGTGTTGGTAGCAAGTGGAATAAGCCGAGCGTCTTTGAGAACAACACCTGCACTCACCGGTGTCATTGGGCGTAGCTGAAGCCCTCCGCGCATACCAATGACGACTGCCCCCATAGTAAGTATAAAAATGATCCATTGCCAGTACCATCTGGTTGGTGGCACCACAACATTGAAATACCACTTTTTGTATATCCGCGAAAGCCCATAAACCAGCAAGCCAAATAAAATCCATAGGTACCAGTAAGATTTAATAAACGCTGGAATAAGCCGAACAAAATCACCTGCCAGGTTAAACTCACCCACTCCGCTTCGTCTTTGCGCATATTTGAAGTAAGCGATATCCGGTATCTCAAGTGCCAGCATCACAGCATTCAACCCAAGAAACACTATAAAGAGCAAATGTTGATAATTTTTATTTGACCTGAAGCCAAACGGCAAAATGGCGAGTAGGGCAAACAATGCATTGGTATAGAGCAATGAAGAAATATCAAACCTAAGGCCAACCAAAAATGAAAGTAACAATTTATTAGTCGGAAATACTGAAAAAGTTGAAAAATTGGCCCAAAGAAAAAGCAACCGGATGAGCGTCAATAGCAAAAAAATGATGCCTAACCGGTAAAGCAATTGTCTGAGGTAGAAAGTTTCATTTTTCATGCACAGAAGTTGATATCAACATACAAAGATGTGTTATTGGCAGGGAATTTTTGAATTATGGCGCAATATACAACAAATTGCAGCCTCGAAGATCTGCCGAATCAATCCTTCCTATGACTTCAAAGCTATCGTCATCGTGCAGCAAACCAAGATCTTGGGTAGCGATAAATGCACAGGTATCTTCATTGGCAAGGTCGATGATGTGGATCGCACCATACCTGCCGTTGCGCTTTATTTCCATTGGGTCGTTGATGTCTTTTACCAGTATCTTCATAGACGGCATACATTTAAATCTGTCGGTACCTGCCATTGTATATGCTTGTGAGAACAATTCTGTCATGCCATATTCTGAAAATATATGTGCAGTACCAAAACTGTCTGACAACAATGTGTGTAATGCTTTTCTTGTAAAGTCCTCTCCTCTTCCTTTCATTCCGCCTGTTTCTAAGATGTACAAATCAGCATATTCTACCTTATTACAAAGTGCGAAATCGGCCAAGGCAAAAGCAACACCGATGAGCATTGTCTTTTTAGAGCTTTTTATGCATTCTTTCAGCTTATGTTTTATCGTTTCGTGTTCAAATGGTATGAAACCACTCTGAATATTGCCGCTCAGGCCTATCAAATAATGAACCATACTGATGAGAGATGATGAAGGATTATCGGAATATCCGGGCAGACAGGCAATAATATTCCATTCGCTCGGATTTCCGAATACCTCTTTAAAACCTGTTGCTGCATTCCGGAGATACTTTTGCTCATCCTTTACAAAATGACGGCTGCGTGTATGCAAAGTAGTACCACTTGACAAAAAGACATTTTGCTCAAGCCAGTCACCTGTTTTTATTTCATTGTGTTTGAATAACTGTACAGGCAGAAAGGGAATATTACTAACTTGGTCAATATTTTGTGGTTGTACTTTCAATATTTCGAGAAATCTGCGGTAAAAATCATTCTCCGTTGCCTGTTTCCTGAATAATGTTAATGCCTTCTTGTCGAAATCTGTAGGTGAAGAAGAAAAAGAATTCACAGAGTTTTTATTAATTTTACAAAAATAATATGAAGCAGACTATTTTCTGCATCTTAACGTTTGATATATATGTCTTGGTACCAATTATTTGCTTTTACACTTCTTGTTTTTTGTTTGTCTGTTGTCGGGTGCACAAAGCCACCAGATTATCCGATAGAGCCGGTCATCAAGTATTTGGGTATGAGTAAAAAACAACTAAAGCAGAGTAGTATCAATGCCGATTCGCTTCGAGTAAGCTTTAGCTTTACAGATGGTGATGGTGATATAGGTAGCAACGACTCGCTGAGTTTGTTTGTGGTGGATAAGCGTGACGGATTTTTATCCAGCAAATATAAGATTCCTTTTATAACCGAAGCAGGAGCAAAAAACGGCATTTCTGGTGAAATCGAATTTGTATTATTCAGTACATGTTGTTATTTCCCTGATGGTCAGGCGCCTTGTACACCGTCTAAAACTTTCCCGACAGACACAGTGGTTTATGAAATTTATTTGAAAGATAGAGCAGGTCATAAGAGCAATATAATTGAGACCGAGCCCATCATCCTTGATTGTACAAAATGACCATCTGTTGTGTCGGCAGTTAAAGAATAAATTCAAATTCAAAAAAAATACCAAGCCATATTAAAGAACAAAATTCCATACAACTACAGTGCAATGTGGTATATTCAAAATAAAAGATAAAAAAGTCTGTTGTTTGACACAAAATGCTTAATTTTGGACAGGCAAGCATTATCATCAAATTCTGCCATACTAACATTTTTAATCAAAGGAAAGTAGCATGAACAAGATCTCAGAAGCAGACCTCATCATCAACAAAGACGGATCAATTTATCATTTAAATCTTGTGCCGGATGATTTGGCGGATACAGTTATAACGGTTGGTGACCAGGACCGTGTAGGAAAGATTACCCGGATGTTCAATAAAGTTCACCTCAAGAAGAGCAATCGGGAGTTTGTAACACATACAGGAGAATTAAACGGAAAGCTCATTTCGGTTATTTCTACAGGTATTGGTACTGACAATATCGATATTGTTATGAATGAACTGGATGCTCTGGTCAATATTGATTTTGCAACGCGCACCGTTAAGGAAAATCAAAAGAGTCTGGAGATCATCCGCGTTGGCAGCTCTGGAAGCATGCAGCCTGACCTGGACACAGGTACGCTTCTCATATCAGAATTTGGCATCGGACTTGATGGACTTCTTTTGTATTACGATTACAAAATGAATAAAAAAGAGGTGGCGTTACATGACAGTTTTAAGTCATTCTGCGACCGAGCGTTAAAACTACCCATGAATTTTTACACAGCAATGGCCGATGAAACTTTGGTCAGTCGGTTTTCAGATACATTTGTCAAAGGAATAACCGTAACGTGTCCGGGATTTTATGCGCCTCAGGGGAGAAAAGTCAGAGCCCACAATCCGAATACGGATTATCTTGATACGTTGAGTAATTTCAGCACCGGTCAGCTACGTACTACCAATTTTGAGATGGAGACTGCCGGCATTTATGGGCTTGGGTCTGTTTTAGGGCACAGATGCTTATCTTGTAATGTATTGATAGCTAACAGGAAAACCGGAAAATTTTCTCAAGATCCACAAAAGGATATAGAAAAGTTAATAGATGCTGTTATGGAAAAAATTATAATGTGACCTTGGGCAAGGTATAAGATCAACAAAAAAGGTGGTTGAATGATTTCAACCACCTTTTTATATATACATTAATCAGGTCTGCCGTGGAGATATTTATTTGGGCCAAATACCGCTTCTCCTGATTCGTTAATGCTATAATTAGATGTAAACTCTTCTGTGTGACTACTTACCGTTTCAAGGTTCACATTTTTTCTTTTAAACGCCGGTTCATCTTCGTATAATTTAAAACCTCGCTCATAACCTGTATTAGTTAATTCTGTTATGCTGTCGTAATCAGCTTTAGACATGAAACTTTTTGGTTTTTGATCTGTTCCGTACTGCTGAGCGTTTTTATTTCCTACACTTACATAAACTTCATCAGGGTAATACGGATTGGGATTAAATCGGCGTGTAGGCTCTAAATCAATAGGTTGGCCTTTATTGCCTTCAGAGCTGATTGATGAGATACTTGGTGTATTATCATCACCATCCAGAGGAACAACTATTACTCCAGTTTTGTCATCCTGTTTCTTTTCTGAGTCTGTATGGTCAAAGCCTGTAGCGATGATAGTTACAGCTATCTGATTACCGAGAGATTCGTCAAAACAATTACCCCAGATGAGATTGGCATCTGAGCCTGCTTCAGTTTGTACGAAATCAGTGATCTGTGTAATTTCGTCCATAGTCACTTCTTTAGAGCCACTGGTAATGTTTAGGAGGATGTGTTTTGCACCTTGAATGCAACCATCTTCGAGTAATGGTGAAGTAAGTGCCATATCAACGGCCTTTTTAGCGCGGTCATCACCTTCGGCGCTGGCGGTACCCATTATGGCTACACCACTATTGCGCATGACGGTGTTTACATCTTCAAAGTCAACATTAATATAGCCCGCCACTGTGATTATTTCAGCTATACCTTTTGCTGCAACAGTAAGGATATCATCGGCCTTACCAAAGGCTTCCGACATGCTCAGATTACCATAGATAGAACGCATTTTATCATTAGAGATGACAACAAGCGTATCTACATTTTTCTTCAGCTCTTCAAGGCCTTCATTGCCCTGGGTTATCCTTTTGTTACCTTCGAATGAAAAAGGTAATGACACTATGCCGACAGTAAGAATATCCATTTCTTGGGCTATCTTGGCAATTTCTGGTGCTGCACCCGTGCCGGTACCTCCTCCCATACCAGCAGTGACAAATAGCATTTTTGTACCAGTTGCAAGAAATTTTTCAATTTCCGCCTTTGATTCAATACAAGCTTGTTTGCCGACATTAGGTTTGGAGCCGGCACCTCGACCATCCGTAAGACTAGGTCCCAGCTGAATTTTTACAGGTACTGGTGACTGGTCAAGTGCTTGGTTATCTGTATTACAGACGGCGAAGTCAACTCCTTCGATGCCTTTTTTGAACATGTGGTTAACAGCATTGCTACCTCCACCACCTACTCCGATTACCTTGATAATCGATTTTTTATCATTTTGCATTACGAATCTCATTTCAGGATTAATATTTGTTGTTAACTAAAACATTATTTTTAAGTTCAATCTTTGGTTTCAGTAAACCAACTCGTGGCCCTGTTTACCAAATTGTCAAACCAATTCTTAGGATCTTTAAAAATATCAGTATCTCCTGCTTCATCAGGTTCATGATATGGTATTGTGTTTTGTGCATCAGTGTCACTTGTATCTGGTTGCAGGTCTTCGACCATCACTTCGTTTGCTACAGGTGTCATATCAGGTACGCCTTTTAGCAAAAGGCCAATGGCTGTTGCATACATAGGACTACTGATTTCTTCATGATAACCCTGGGCAAGAGACTCACGCGGAGATCCGATTCTTACACTCATACCCAAACGGTACGCTGCAAGATTGCGTATGTGGTTAAGCAATGCTCCACCACCCGTAATAACTATGCCACCGATGAGCTTTCTTTCGTATCCGGTACGTCTGATTTCCGAACCTACGAAATCCAGTATTTCTTCCATTCTGGACTGAATGATCCTGGCAAGGTTAATTTCTGACACAGCCCTTGGTTCGTGGCCTCGTATTCCTTGAACTGTTATGATCCTGTTTTCGTTTATTTCCTGGGCAAGTGCACAGCCAAACCTTACTTTTAGTTTTTCGGCTTGTGGCTGCAGAACTTCACATCCTTCTTTGATATCATTTGTAATATTATTACCTCCTAATGGGATAATTGCTGTGTGCCGTAGAAGGCCATCCTTGAATATTGCAATATCAGTTGTTCCACCTCCAATATCTACCAAGGCTATTCCTGCCCCTTTTTCTTCGTCTGTCAATACTGCTTCTGCTGATGCCATTGGTTCGAGCATGGTTTTACCAATGGTAAGTCCTGCCATTTCAATACACCTGTTTAGGTTCTGTTGAGTAGAATGTTGGCTTGTAATTAAATGAAAATTTGCCTCAAGCCTGACTCCTGTCATGCCTCGCGGATCCAAGATACCTCCCTCGTTATCGACGCTGAACTCTTGTGGTAAGATTTCAATTATTTTGTCACCTGCAGGCAATGCCACATTTCCCATTTGATTAATAAGGCTATCTACATCGGTATCAGAAATGACGATATTAGGATTCTGACGTGGGATAATAGCTTGTTGATGGTAACTTCTAACATGTTGACCACTTAAACTTACATTGACCTTGGTGATTTTTCTACCTATCTGTTCTTCAACATTTTTAATAACTTGAGAGATGGCGCTTACCGTACGGTCGATGTTTTTAACAATTCCCTTATGTACACCGTCTGAGAATACAGTACTATACCCTATAATTTCAAGTTTGCCATAATCGTTACGAACTGCTGCTACAGCGCAGACTTTGGTTGTGCCTATATCAACAGCAACAGTTAAATCTTTACTATTTGTCAGGTTTTTGTTCATGCGGCTTTAATTTATTGTTGTTTCTATGGATGTATAATTCAGCGGTAAAATTAATACAATATATTATAATTTTTAATAATTTCTAAATTAATTGCAGACTATTTGACCATCAAATTTCAAATTGACAAATTTATACTTTTTCCAGCCTGCTGTAGATGCTATATTTTTATAATATATCTGTATATAGTAAAGCTTTTCCTCGATTCTTGACGCGTCACCTATTAAGAATTTTTGGTTTCCAAGTTTGGTGGCCAATACAATATTGCCATCTTCTTCGACATAAATCTGCTCTGTATTGCGTTGTGCAAACTCGTCTTTACTTATTTCATCCGCTATCTTTACAACATCATGTATGATCATACTGTCTGCATTGCTTAATACTTGATCCTGGGCCGGCAGGTATCCGTTGGCAATAAGCATACGCGGAGAATCATGCCTCGAAACCGGAAATGTTTTCAAGTCTTCATCTATATAATACGAGTGTCCGTATTTATCAAATATTCTGAGTAGAGGATTATTTTGTGTGATGTTGACACACAGGCGGCTTCTGGCATCTATAAAAACCTCTGCCTTTTTTACAAATGGATTCATTTTTGCAAAATCTTCAATTTTCTGAACATCTATTTCACGTATGGCCAGACCATCAAGGGTTGATCCATAATTGCTGGTAATGGTATTAATGATATCTTTGTCTTGTACTAACAATTCTCCACCTTGTAAGGGTTTAATTGTTATCCTTACATCTTGGATGATTCCGCTTTTGCGCGAAGAAATGGACGTAAACAATATCACTGTACATAGTAATATTCCACCCATCCAGTAATATCTGGATCTGACTTTCGATAAAAAATTAATTTTCATGCTGTTTTTCTTTTAAAATTTCTGAAATGGGTTTTACAAGTGTATCAATATCTCCTGCACCTAAAGTCATCAGAAGCCCTTGTTCAAGGGAAGATGTAGCTTCAAGAATTTGATTTCTTGACATTAATCTGGCATTCGGATTTTGCATTTTCTCCAGTAACATTTTGCTATCTACTCCTTCAATGGGCAATTCTCTGGCCGGATAAATATCCATTAACCAAATTTCGTCGAGCGTATCCAATACGGCTGCAAATCCGTCAGCGAAATCGCGCGTCCGAGTATAAAGATGCGGCTGAAATATTCCTGTTATCCGGGCTTCAGGGTAAAGTTCGCGAGCGGCCTGGATAGCTGCTGCCAGCTCGCCAGGATGGTGTGCATAATCATCAATGTACGAAACTCTGCCTCTGTGTATAAATTCAAACCTGCGTTTGATGCCTTTAAAACTGACGAGTGCATGCCTGATATCTGCTTCGGTTACACCAAGTAATGAAGCAACTGATATGGCAGCTACTGCATTTTCAATATTATGCCTTCCGGGAAGAGATATTTTCAGATCATGATAGCTTGTTCCATTATTGCAATAATCAAAATGGAAATATCCTTCTTTAATCGTAATTTCTGAAGCATAAATTTCACCTGCACCTATACCATAAGTTTGGACATTGGTATGAAGCGCTTTCACATCCTGTGTTATTGCAAGGCCTTCTTTAATAAAAACCTGACCGTTTTTGCTATTCTGGGATGCAAATTGGACAAAAGTTTTTAGCATTTCAGCTTCATTGCCATAAATATCAAGATGGTCGGGGTCTGCTGAAGTAATGACAGAGTGTTCGGGATGTAGTGTAAGGAACGACCGGTCGTACTCATCTGCTTCTACAACCATCCATGGTGACTTACCAAAAACAAAGTTAGAGCCCAGACTTTCAGAAATGCCACCTAAGAAAGCAGTACAATCGATGCCACCCGACAACAACAAATGTGTGAGCAAAGAGCTTGTTGTAGTCTTGCCATGTGTACCTGCCACTGCCAGTACCTTATATTCATTCGACAAGAAACCCAGTATCTGAGACCTTTTGTAAAGTGAATATCCATTGTCTTTGAAATATTGAAACTGCGCGTGCTGTGCCGGAATGGCCGGCGTGTAGATAACGAGGTCGGTATCAGTTGGAATAAGATCAACAGAGTCTTCGAAATGAATATTGATGCCTTCACGGATAAGTTGAGTGACCAATGCTGTTTGCGTTTTGTCGTAGCCGTTCACTTCCTTTCCCATCAACTTAAAGTAACGAGCCAAGGCACTCATGCCGATACCACCGATACCGATGAGAAAAACTTTCCGTATGTCAGCCAAGTTTAACATCAGATATTAGCATTTGAAATGATTACTTGTGCAATATCGCGTGCCGCATCTGGCCGGGCCAATAAACCAATCTGTACAGACATTGCCCTACAGGTATCTTTATCATTTAATAATTTATGAGCCAGTGGAAAAAGATTCGTTCGTGCATCTTGGTCTTTAACCAGTAAAGCAGCATTATTCCGTACCAGAGAAAGTGCATTTTTGGTCTGATGATCTTCGGCTACATTAGGCGACGGAACCAGAATAACCGGTTTTTCGACCAGGCAGAGTTCAGAAACTGTAAGTGCTCCGGCCCGGGCTACAATCACATCTGCTATAGCATAAGCTAGATCCATTCTTTCGATGAACGGCATGATTCGTACATTATGTAGCCTGGCAGATTCTGATTGCTTAAATGTATCGAAATGTGATTTACCACATTGCCACAACAGTTGAACATCATTGTGTTTCGCCAAAAAGCTATGTGCAAGCCTTACAGAGTCATTAAGTGTAAGCGCACCAAGACTTCCACCTAGTACCACAATAGTTTTCTTATTCGGATCGAGTGAGAATAATTTACAGGCTTCGGGCCGCTTACCTTCGATGTCAGCAACATCCGTACGAACCGGATTCCCGGTAAGTATGATCTTATCCTTAGGGAAAAATTTGTCCATTCCTTCGTACGCAACACAAATGGCAGCAGCTGAGCGGGCAAGTAACTTATTGGTAACGCCGGCATACGAGTTTTGCTCTTGTATTATCACCGGAATGCCCTTCTGTGCTGCCGCTTTAAGAATTGGGCCACTGGCAAAACCACCTACACCTACGACCACATCGGGTCTGAATGTTGACAGAATTTTTCTTGATCTGATCATACTGTGTGCAAGCTTCAGCGGAAAGCTTAAATTTTTTAAGCTCAAGTTTCTTTGAAATCCGCTAATCCACAAGCCTTCTATCTTGTAGCCAGCTGCGGGCACTTTTTCCATTTCGAGCTTATCTTTTGCTCCGACAAATAGTATCTCAGTATCAGACCTGAGAGCTCTGACAGCATTAGCTATAGCTATAGCCGGAAAGACATGGCCTCCGGTACCTCCGCCTGCGATAATCAGTTTCATACTATGTTGGTGCCTTTTTTAGTATCATCAACTACATACGCAATATCAAAAGGTGGAACTGCCTCTGTTACATTCACTTCATCATTTTCAGATACGACAGCTTCATTTTTGTTCGTCTCTTTAATAGCAGATTTTGTAGATTTTTCAACGTATCTGGATACACTCAAAATCATCCCTAAAGCAATACTTGTAAAAATCAATGATGTGCCACCTTTAGACACCAAAGGCAATGTAAGCCCTGTAACGGGCAACAAATGGACGGACACCGCCATATTGGTCAAAGCCTGTACGGTAATGAGCAGTGCTAGTCCTATGGCCAAAAGGGTTCCGAAAGTTTTCGGACTTTTTGCAACAAGTACAACGACCCGTATAAAAAACCAAACAAATAATATCAATATAATAGCACCACCAAACACACCATACTCTTCACAAATAGATGCGTATATAAAGTCAGCATAAGCCGAAGGCAGGAACCGAAGATGCCCGCCGTCACCGACACCGGCACCAAAGAATCCACCATTGGCTATTGCAATTTTTGCCTGTACATTCTGGAACGAACCATCACCATTCGCCATAAAATCCTGAATTCTGTTCGACCAGGTTTGTACCCTGACGTGATTCGGGAAAAACCACCACAAAATGTATAAAAGCCCAAGCATACCAACTCCCATTGCTGCCAGGCCAGCCATAAATTTTACCCTTACCCTGCCGATAAACATCATTACCATGGAAGTAAGGAATATTAACATTGCGGTAGAAAGATTAAAAGGGGCAATCAAAAAACAAACAATGGCAACCGGGAACAAGATCGGAACAAATGCAGCCTTAAAGTCTTTAATTTTCTCCTGCTTGGTAGTGAGTATCCTTGCCAGATAGATGACAAGTGCAAGTTTAGCAAAATCAGAAGTCTGGAAAGTAATGTTGATGATCGGTATCCTGATCCATCTCGAAGCACCATTGATAGACGAACCGAAAAACAAAGTATAAACCAACAACAACACAGCCAATATCATCAAAGCCACACCGATTGTTGAAAATTTGATGTGATTCATGAGTGATACTATGTAGATGATCACAAACCCTACAGACAGAATGAGAAAATGCTGCAGCAAGTACAAATGTGCTGTTGAATTATTTTTAAATGCAAGCCCCATAGATGAGCTGTAAACTGCTAACAAACTAACCATACCGAGTGCGATGATTATAAACCAAATCATGCGGTCACCTCTTTCGCCGTTATAAATGCTTTTTAATGCTCTGGCTACCATACTTTATCAACTTTCAATTTTAATAATTAAATTTTTCACTGCTTTCTTAAAGGTTTCTCCGCGATGTTCGTAATTATTAAAAAGGTCAAAGCTTGCGCATGCCGGTGAAAGCAATACTGTATCGCCCTGATTGGCCAGCGAGAAAGCTATATCAACTGCTTCTTCTGCTGAGTGTGTGTCTTTGATAGTTTCAACAATATTGCTGAAAAAATCTATGATTTTGCTGTTGTCTGCTCCCATACAGACAATGGCTTTTACTTTATTTTTTACCTGCTCGGTCAAAGGTGTGTAATCATTGCCTTTATCTGTCCCTCCGACTATCCAGATTACAGGATTATTAACTGCACTGAGTCCATACCAAGCCGCATCTACATTGGTGGCTTTACTGTCGTTGATAAAACTTACACCTCCTATTGTTGCAACATATTCAAGTCGGTGTGGCATATTTACGAAAGTAGCCAATGCGTTTGCTATCACCTCATCTGTGATCCCTAGGTCAAGTGCTGCAGTTACTGCACAGGCTGCATTTATTTCATTATGTGGGCCTTTTATTGAAATATTATCCGCTTGGCATGCAAAATCTCCAATGCTGAAAATCCCATCTTTTACAAAAGGTCCTTTAATACCCTTTTTTTTCGTGATGTTGTTGAAAAATTGAGAATTTGAAGCAATGACCGGATCCTCCGCCCAATATATCATCAAATCCTTATTGGTTTGGTTTTCAGTAATCCTGAACTTTGATGCGATATAATTTTCGAATTTGTAATCATATCTGTCAAGATGGTCAGGTGTTATGTTCAATAGTATAGCAATATCCGGTCTAAAATCCTGAATACCATCTAATTGAAAACTACTGATCTCCAACACATAATAATCGTAGCCACCTTCAGCTACTAATGCGGCAAAGCTCTTCCCGATATTGCCCCCAAGAGCAACATTAAAACCTGCCTGATTCAATATATGATAAACAAGCGAAGTAGTGGTGGTCTTACCGTTGCTACCTGTGATGGCAATTATCTTGGCATCCGTATGTCGGTAGCCAAATTCTATCTCAGAAATAGTCGGAATCTCAAGCTCGTTCAACTTTTTGACTATTGCTGCATTATCTGCTATACCCGGGCTTTTCACTATTAGTGTGGCATCAGCGAGGTTTTCAAACTGGTGTCCACCTTCTTCAAAAGGGATACCAAGTGATTCGAGAGTATGCTTATAATCATCTCTGAGCATTCCTCCATCAGATAAAAAAACATCATGACCTAGTGAATGTGCCAAAACAGCACTCCCTACACCACTTTCACCGCCACCAAGTATCACAATTTTCATTATTCAGATCTTTATGCAATGTTTATTCTATCTCAATTTTAATGTTATGATGGTGAGCACTGCTAGCATTACGGCCACCACCCAGAAGCGTGTTACAATCTTTGCTTCATGGTATCCTTTCTTTTGATAATGATGGTGTAATGGCGACATGAGGAAAATCCGTTTTCCTTCACCACTAACTTTTTTTGTATATTTAAAATAACCTACCTGCAACATTACAGACAATGTCTCTACGAAAAATACTCCACACAATACGGGTATCAGTAATTCCTTGCGCAATATGATGGCAAGTGCTGCAATGATACCACCAAGCGTGAGGCTTCCGGTATCACCCATAAACACCGTAGCCGGATAAGCATTGTACCACAAAAACCCGATACATGCTCCAATGAAACAGGCACAAAATATAACAAGCTCACTTGTGGCCGGCAGGTAAAATATATTCAGATAGTCTGCAAAAATAGTATTAGACGAAACGTAAGCCAGCACACCCAACGTACCGCCAATAATAGCAGATATACCGGTAGCAAGCCCATCGAGCCCGTCTGTAAGATTAGCAGCATTTGACACCGCAGTAATAATGAATATCACTATTAGGGTAAATAACAACCAAACCCATTTCTCGCGCATAGATGAAGGCAACAGATCTCCGTATTCAAACTGGTTCCCCTTCATGAATGGCACATTGGTCAGTGTAGTTTTTACATAAACCATATCTTTGAAGGTGCCTTGGTTGCGATGATCTTCTACAACGGTTCTCTTCACTATGTGATATCCCAGATTTTCGGCTTTCTCTTTTTCCATTCTTACGGTCACCTCTTCGTTGAACAGCATGGTAAGTGCTACAATGAGGCCCAGGCCTATCTGTCCGGCTATCTTGAATTTACCGTCAAGACCATCTTTCTTTTTCCTGAATACCTTTATATAATCATCTACAAAACCAATAATGGCCATCCATGTAGTAGCAAAAAGCATCAGCAGTATATATACATTAGTAAGGTCACATAGCAATAGGCATGGAACCATAATGGCAAGGATAATAATAACACCACCCATGGTAGGTGTACCTTCCTTTTCTTTTTGACCGGTAAGACCTAGGTCTCGGACCGACTCACCTATCTGCAACCTCCGCAGCCAGTTGACAATTCTTTTACCAAAAAAAATAGAGATGATAAGTGATAATACGATTGCCAAACCAGCCCTGAAGGTGATGTACTGAAACAGCCTCAATCCAGGGATGTGGTACAGGGTTTGTAAATATTTGGCAATCAGGTATAACATATCGGTTTATCTTAAATCTTTCATTCTGTTCTCAAAATCAGCTCCAATGGACTTAATAGGACTAAGTCCACCGGCAGCTGCATACAATTGATCTGAGAATGATAAAGTCTTTATTTCTTAATTTTAATGTTTTCATTTATTTCTTGCTTTAAAATTTCAAGATCATCAAAAGGAAACTTTTCTCCTTTTATCTCCTGATATTTTTCATGCCCTTTGCCTGCTACAACGATGATATCGTCATTGTCGGACATTAGGCAAGCCATTTTTATTGCTTGTTTACGGTCTGTTACTCTCACAGCTCTTGGTTGATATTCGGTGTCTATGCCTTTCCACATTTCATCAAGTATCACTTCAGGGTCTTCGCTCCTTGGGTTGTCACTGGTAAGTATAACCACATCACTATTCACTACACCTATATGTGCCATCACTGGTCGTTTAGTCTTGTCGCGGTCTCCACCACACCCCACTACGAGAAGTATTCTGGCTGTTTTGGGTCTGATATCTTTAATGGTTTGCAAAATTTTCTCCAACGCATCTGGTGTGTGCGAATAATCAACTATTCCTGTCCGCCGGGTACGTACATCTTTCACTATTTCGAATCTACCTTCGGCAGGCTTCAAACTGCTTAATCCCAGCATCGCCTCGTACTCATCCATTCCACACAAGACAGCAGCACCATATACGGCAAGAAGATTGTAAGCATTAAATTCACCGATAAGACTACTATGCATCTGAACATTGTTGATCTCAAGGTGCAAACCCTCAACCGAATTCTGTATGACCTTTCCTTTGAAATCAGCCATTGTACGCAATCCGTAAGTTTTGATCGAAGCACGAGTATTCTGAACCATCACTCTTCCGTTTTTATCATCTGCATTGACAAGAGCAAATGAATGCTTATCAAGATTATCGAAGAACTTTTTCTTTGCCTTTAGATAGTTTTCGAATGTTTTGTGATAATCTAGATGGTCGTGCGTAAGATTAGTAAATACCGCTCCATAGAATTTTACTCCCTCAATACGGTACTGATCAACAGCATGCGAACTCACTTCCATAAAGCAGTAATCGCACCCTGCATCAACCATCTCAGCGAACAGGTTTTGAAGGCTTATAGGTTCGGGTGTAGTATGAGTCGAAGCTTTTACTTCACTTCCTATTATATTATTCACTGTAGAAAGCAACCCGCATTTGTAACCCAAACCAGAAAATAATTGATGAAGCAGTGTTGCTACGGTTGTCTTTCCGTTGGTACCGGTAATGCCGATTACTTTGAAAGAATCAGAAGGAAATCCATAGAAAGCGGCTGCAAGCAAACCGGAGGCTTTATACGAATTATCAGTTAAGATATAACACACATCTTCTACCAATGTATCCGGTAAGGATTCGCAAACAACTGCTACTGCCCCTTGACGGATAGCTGTCTCAATATACTTATGGCCATCGGTGAGTGTACCTTTTATAGCAATAAACAAAGAACTTTTTGACACCTTTCGGCTGTCTATACAAATATTTTCAATCCTGCAATCAGTATTACCTCTGATTGAAAAAGGGCTAAT
>JAIBCG010000128.1 GCA_019694295.1 Saprospiraceae bacterium | reverse complement strand
TATTCGTACACACAGGTGAGGTAAGGTATGCCGAACCGGATTATACAGGTACCTCAGGCGGCCAACTCGGCACTGTACCCAATGATACCTACCACAACCGACAATGGGGCTTGCACAATACTGGCAATTTTTCTCTTGCACCTTCCAAAGCAGGAGCAGATATCGAAATGCATAATGCTTGGGACATAAGCCAGGGTAGCAGCGATGTGGTAGTAGCCATTATGGACAGTGGTATCAAATTGGACCACCCCGAATTATCGGGCCGTATCTGGCAAAATACCGAGGAGATCGCCGGCAACGGACTCGATGACGATAACAACGGCTATGCAGACGATACCCAAGGCTGGGATTTTGTCAACAACGACAACACTCCTGCTGATGACCTCGGGCACGGCACCAACATTGCAGGCATCATCGGTGCCAACGGCAATAACAGTATAGGTTACGCCGGCATCGACTGGCATTGTCGGCTCATGGCTCTCAAAGGCCTCAATAGTCAGAACAGCGGCCAGTATTCATGGTGGTCATCGGCGTTATATTATGCAGCAGACAACGGAGCCCATATCATCAACCTTTCAGTAGGTGGCTCCGGTTTTTCGCAGACACTCAAAGATGCAGTCGATTATTGCCTCGACAAAGGTGTATGCCTCGTAGTCTGTATGATGAACACCAATACCGAGACGCCTTACTATCCGGCCGCATTTCCCGGCGTCATCGCAGTAGGTTCTACCAACCCCGACGATACCCGCACTCAACCTTTCTTCTGGGATGCAGCCAGTGGCAGCAACTACGGCAGCCACATATCAGTTATAGCACCCGGCAACTACACATACGGTCTGCACCACTTGTCCAACACCAATTATAACACATACTGGGGTGGCACATCACAAGCCACACCACACGTAGTAGGCGTTGCTGCCTTGCTGCTGGCACAGGACCCTACACGTACACCTGCCGACATCAAGAACATCATCGAACTGACAGCCGAAGATCAGGTAGGCAATCCCAACCAAGATACACCCGGCTGGGACAAATACTACGGCCATGGCAGACTCAATGCCTTCAAGGCACTCAGTTACAAGAGCACCGCTGTAGCAGACCAAAGCACCACTACATCCATGCAAGTATTCCCCAACCCGGCACATGGTACCTTCAGCATCCAATTGCCACCGGAAGCCCGAGAGCTAAGCATCATCAACCTGCTCGGTCAGACAGTACTCAGGCAGCCCATCGGCAACGACCATATACTCCAACTGACACTCGGGCAGAGCGGCATCTACTGCATACATATAGACACCCGCCATAGCCACATCGTACAGAAGCTCGTCATCGAGTAAACGAACCGATCCGGCTATTTCAGCTATTTTTGTCATAAGACAGAGCCGGTTTTTTTATCAGGGCGTGCCCCTGTCGGGTCGGGCTATGCGCCTTACTTCGTGCCGGCTTCTATCCCTCACGCATATCACTACTATAGAGGAGAGCTAAGTTAACCCCGGATTATGCATTAGACTCTTTACTGCAAATAATTATTACTTCAATATCCATTTCGAATGCTCAAAAACCAGTGTCCACTATGCTTTTATCACTTTTTCATGCATCTATTGTACGGACCACGTTTGTTTAAATGCCTAACGCTTTATCTGGGTTAAAAATACCCTTTACTTTGCTCAATGATATTAGTCGGTTTGTCATTTTGGTTTTCTCGCCAAAATAGTTCCAAAACATCACTGATAAATATCGAAAATTTATGGCACCCTTTGCACCGGAATACCCACAAAACAGCATTGAAATACATTAGTCCGAAGATAATCGAATTGAAGTAAATGTTACTCTTGATAAAGATACAGTTTGCTTGAATAGACAGCAGCTATCTGGCTTAAAAATAATGATACCGTGCGTAAAACCAAATCAGCAATTTTTACCAATGCACAAACAGATTAACATGAATAAAAAAGTAACTTTGTCCAATATAAATTTTAGATGATTAAAGAGCAACAAATAGAAGATAGTTTAATAGCCAAATTGACTGACCTGAAATACACTTACAGAGCAGACATTCGGGATAAGGCTTCGCTTGAAAAGAACTTCCGTGAGAAGTTTCAAGCCTTGAATCGTGTGAACTTGACTGATTCAGAATTTGAAAGACTTTTTAAGGAAATAATAAATCCAGACGTTTTTGCATCTTCAAAACGAATTAGAGAAATCAACACCTTTACCCGTGAGGACGGAACGCCATTGCATTATACTTTGGTAAACATCAAAGACTGGTGCAAAAACGAATTTGAAGTAATCAATCAATTACGCATCAACACAAGCAACAGCCATCATCGTTATGATGTGATTTTGCTGATTAACGGAATTCCCGTTGTGCAAATTGAATTGAAAAGTTTGGAGGTTAGCCCACGAAAAGCCATGCAGCAAATTGTGGACTACAAAAGCGACCCAGGAAACGGCTACACAAACTCATTGCTTTGCTTTATGCAAATATTTATTGTGAGCAACCGTTCAAACACTTATTATTTTGCCAATAACAACTCTGCTCATTTCAGTTTTAATGCAGACGAACAGTTTTTGCCCATTTACCAATATGCCAGTGAGGACAACAAAAAAATCACTCACTTAGACGACTTTTCAGAAAAGTTTTTGAGCAAATGCACGCTTGGCGAAAAGATAAGCAAATACATGGTATTGGTGGCAAGCGAACAAAAATTGATGGTCATGCGACCATATCAGATTTATGCGGTGAAGGCAATTGTAAATTCTATTCAAGAACATAAAGGCAACGGCTTCATTTGGCACACCACAGGAAGCGGAAAAACGCTAACTTCTTTCAAAGCATCTACCCTGCTCAAGGACAATCCGAATATTGAAAAATGTTTGTTTGTGGTTGACCGTAAAGACCTTGACCGACAAACCCGTGAGGAGTTCAACAAGTTTCAGGAAGGATGTGTTGAGGAAAACACCAACACAGAAACTTTAGTAAGGCGAATGCTCTCGGAAGATTATGCGAACAAAGTAATTGTTACGACCATTCAAAAATTAGGTTTGGCTTTAGACCCAAATAACAAGAACAACTACAAAGAACGCTTACAAGCACTAAGCGACAAACGCATCGTTTTCATTTTTGACGAGTGCCACCGTTCACAGTTTGGAGAAAATCACAAAGCCATTAAGGAGTTTTTCCCGAAAGCACAGCTATTTGGTTTTACAGGAACTCCCATTTTTGATGATAACGCAACCTACAAGCAAATTGACGGAACGGTTGGTTCTTATGTAACTACAAAAGACATTTTCCAAAATCCTTTACACAACTACACTATCACTCATGCAATAGAAGATAGAAACGTGTTGCGTTTTCATATTGACTATTTCAAACCCGAAAAAAATGTAACAGTTGAAAGCACCGACCATAAAAAAGCAGTTGCAAATGCTATTCTAAAAAAACATGATGCTGCAACGCACAGCAAGCGTTTCAATGCTTTGTTGGCAACTGCTTCAATCAATGATGCTATTGAATATTACGAATTGTTCAAAGAGATTCAGGCGAACAAACTAAAAGAAGATGAAAATTTTGTTCCGCTAAATATCGCTTGTGTATTTTCTCCGCCAGCTGAAGGAAATAAAGATGTTCAGCAGTTGCAGGAAGACTTACAACAAGAAAAAGCCGACAACAAAGTTGAACCTGAAAAGAAGAAAAAAGCACTGGAAGCCATTATCAGCGATTACAACAAGCAATATGGCTCAAACCATAGAATCACCGAATTTGACTTGTATTATCAAGATGTTCAGCAACGCATAAAATTTCAGAAGTTCAGCAATGCCGACTATCCGCACAAGAACAAAATTGATTTGGTGATTGTGGTGGACATGTTGCTTACTGGCTTTGACAGTAAATACCTGAACACTTTGTATGTGGACAAGAACCTGAAATTTCACGGATTGATTCAGGCTTTTAGCCGAACCAACCGTATTTTAAATGATACCAAACCTTACGGAAACATTTTAGACTTTAGGCAACAACAAGTCGAAGTGGACAGAGCCATTGCCCTGTTCAGCGGAGAAGATACAGGACGAGCCAAAGAAATTTGGTTGGTTGACCCTGCTCCGAAAGTGATTGAAAAATATCAAGAAGCAGTGAAGGCAATGGAAAAGTGGATGGAAGACAAAAACATGGTAGCAGAACCGCAAGAGGTTTACAACATCAAAGGCGATGCTGC
>JAIBCG010000023.1 GCA_019694295.1 Saprospiraceae bacterium | reverse complement strand
CGAATAAATATGCCAGACAACTGGCTGATTTTCTTTAGCTTATTTGAGTATATCTCTAATGACATTCATTAGACTAGATGCTCTATTGGATTTTTTGGGATAAAATATTTGCTTTTGGTAAATCAATGCTTAGTATTTCTTCATTTTGAAAAACTGCCAACTTCTCTTTTATCCACTCTGATTTTTGAGAAACTAATCTTTGTATTTCATCCTCCGAGAAAGTTTTAGGAATTATCAAACGCACCTCTTGCTTTTCGTTTACATTAATTCTTGCGTGACGAATAGGTTTCCTTTCAATTATATATTCTTGAGGTATTTCCATTATAGCTTATACTGGTTTACCATATGATCTAAAAATTGCTGTGCAAGTTCATCATCATCACATAAAGCAAGGGAATCAAATTCGTCTGAACACAACCAAAACTCTATATGATTGAGTATTGATTTTTTTTCTCTCTCGCTATCTGCCCAACCTACATATCTTTTTTCTCTAATTACATTGCCCAACTTCATTGCCAATGCCTTAGCTGTTTCTTCGTCTAAAGTTTCACCAAACTTGTTTTTCATTTCTTGATAGAAATAAAACTCTCCCATATCTGCAAAGCCCATTTTTTGAGGAAGGCTATCTGTTTCTTCTACTTCTGTGAACAACTGCTCTAACTCATTTAGCGTATCTTCTATTTTCTTTGACTTATTACGCTTCTGCTTAATGATTTCCTCTAATCGTTTAAGGAAATCTACATAAACTGGGTTGGCTATTTCGCTTTGGCGTATTACGGTTTCAATATCTCGTATGATTTTCTCCGCTTTATCGTCTGGACTTAGCTTTGAACCATTTAAAACATCAATGTAACTACTATCGATTTTTACTTCGGGTAAATGTCCTTTAAACCCTAAAATCTCTGTTGCTTCATTGAGTAACTGCCTTGTTTTTGCTGCATAAAATTCTGCATCAAAATCAAGTCGTTTGTACTCTGATAAATAAACCTGATAAATAGCTATAAGCCATCTGTATTGGTCTCTGTACGGTACTAATAAAGCACTTGGTGAAATAGCCTCATACAGTTGATATACTGCTCTAAATTCTTTTTCAAACTCTGTATGGTCTAATTCGGATAAGCGTCTTACAATGGCAATAGAACACTCATAAGTATCTTGTAATGTAATATCATCAAAATGACTCATTGCCTTATTAATTGCTTCTGGAAAGTCTTTAAATAAGGCTTCTTCATCTTTAAATGTGCCAATATCTGTTGGGTCGTAACTTAATGCTTGATTAAGGTCTATGCCTATATAATCTACAATTCTACCGTTGTTTTTGGTTACGCCAGAAACTTTATCATCATAAGGTCTATTGGTACGAGCTATTGCTTGCAATAGCGTATGCTCTTTTAGTGGACTGTCTAAATACATTGTTTGCTCAATGGGTGCATCAAAACCTGTTAAAAGCATATTGCAAACGATTAGTATTTTTAGGTTGTTGCCGTTTCTTTGTTCTTCGGGTGTGATTCTCTTTTTAAATCTTTTGATGATTTTCTTTAAATCACCCTCATTCAAATAATGGTCTTTAAAAAGATTATACCTTTCTTCACTTTCTTTGGCTGTTTTTGAAAATACCACTTGAATTTCTGATGGGTCGAAACCATTATTGAGTAGTTCATTATAATACAATACACACGCTTCTTTATCTATACCGACTACTTGTGCCTTAAAACCATTTGGTTCTACTTTTTCTCTGAAATCTTTAGCTATGTCTTTGGCTATTTCTGCTATTCTTTCAGGTTTTTTAATGATGGTTTTCCAAGGTCTTACTCTGCGTTGAACTTCTTGCTTTTCATCTTCTTCTAAACTATCTGTTAGTTCATCCCAACCTTTCTTTAGCGTTTCTTTATCAACTTGTAAATCCGTAGGACCGTAAGTGTAAATGATTTCTCTTGTTGCACCGTCATCAATAGCATCTTGTATGCTATATCTATCCAAGTATTTTTCTACTTCGGTTGTGCTAATTTTACCAAACTCTTTGATTGTTTTTGGTATGGGTGTTCCTGTAAACGCATATCTACCAGCATTAGGCAAAGATGCTTTTAGCTCTGAATGAAAATCTCCGTATTGGGTTCTGTGGGCTTCATCAATTAATACAAATACATTTTCTCGTGGGTCTGTTACTCCGTCTAATTCTCTAAACTTCTGAATGTTGGTAATAATTACCTCACTGGTTTGAGCTTTGATTTTATACTTTAACTGACCTGCATTGTTTGGTTTGAAGGTGTTTGGAAAATCAGATTCTTCAAATGTATCGCCTATTTGTTCTCTTAAATCTTTTCTATCTACAATGATATAAACCATTGGGTCGCCTAAATCTTTATGATGTCTCAACTTATAGGCTGTAAACAATATAGTAAGCGATTTACCCGAACCTTGTGTATGCCAAATAACACCTTGTTTGTAATCTCCTTTTTCTGCCCTTCTTACAATTTTATTGGCTGCTCTAAACTGTTGGTATCTTGCAATTTTTTTAATCAAACCTGCTTCTGGCGAACGCTCAAATACCATAAAGTTTTGAAGCATATCCAAAATACGTTCAGGTTGGAGTAAGCTACAAACCGACCTTCTCATTTGCTTATAGGCTGGTATGTCCATATCCAATAATCCTGTATCTTCATTGAGTACAGTGCCTATGGCTTTGCTCTTTATGGCTGGATTTCTCTCGGGTGATTCTACGCTTAAATCTTTCCATTCATAATAGTAAGAGGCGGAAGCTCCTAAAACGCCATATTTAGAAAATTTGCCATTGGCAGCTATACCGAAAAAGTTACTAATGAATAGCTTGGGTACTTTACTTTCATAAAGGCTTAAATCTTGTATGCCTTTAAAATAGTTGGAATTGGATTTGGCTCTTTGTTTGGCTTCCACACAAATAAGCGGTATGCCATTAATAAGTAATGCAATGTCTGGTTTTACCAATTCAAATCCTTGTACCCAATATTGACGAGTGACCACAAAATCATTGTTCCAAGGGTTGCGAAAATCTATTATACGGATGGTTTTATCTTCTTCTCCAATTTTGATATTTACGCCTTTTACCACTCGCTCCAAAAACAATTCATTCGCTTCTAAGCTGTTTGGATTATTAAAGTACTGTGTGAGAATAGGTAATACTCTTTTGGCATCTTCTTTTGAAATACTATTGATAGAAGCAATTTTATCAAGTAGAATTTCATCAATGATTGGGTTTGCCAATGGACGTTTGAAGCGTTTTAAATCTTCGTTGTCTTTATAGCTCCAACCTAAATCACTTATCCATTTAGACATTGGAACTTCTACTGCTGGTATTTCGGAAAAGCCTGCCATATTGTTATACTGTTTTTTTTAAATATTGTTCTTATTATTTCCATAAAGGTTCATTTTGCCAGTCTAAAAGATTACCCTTTCCATCTGAAGGTATGCCTATATATTTTATAGGAACATTCGGGTATTTATTGAATAGTGCTACTAACTTTTCTTTTAAACTGTTATTCGGGTTTACTCGTGTTAGCAAGTATTTTAAAATGCATAGAAAATAAAATACTCGTTTATTGTTATTGTAAGAAGCTCCTACCCAATGGCCAACAGGCTTTTGTAAAATAGAAGGTTCTACAGCTAAATCTTTGTTCCAAAAGCGAGAATGATGGGCACAAATATTCCTAACATAAGTAAGCGAGTGAAGCCAAGAAAGAAAAACATTGAAGTGAACATCAAAAGGTTTTGCGATTCTTTTTTTATCTTCTTTGTTTCTTAAACCTCTGTAAAGGTGTGACATCTCTCCAATAGTTAATAACTCAAAGCACATCCAAGATGGTGGATTGGACGGTTTATAGTATTCATCCATATAGTGTTGAATAAATACTTCTGGAGTTCTTGCTGTTTTAGCTCTTGAAATAATATTTTGAAAATCGTTATAAGGATCTACTAAATTTCCTATGCTGTTATAATAAGGTGATATGAAATAATGCTTTTTATCTTGCCAGTGGCTGTCATTATAGTGCGTAGCCATACCATAAATAAACTGTGTTCTTATGGCTACTTCTATGCGTTCTATACAATCAAAAACTAAAAGTCTTAATTCTCTATCAAAGGAATAGGTATCAATAATTTGTTTGAATGTAGTGCCATCATCAAACCAGTCTTTTTTTGATTGATAAGGCAGGAAGTAAGCACTTAGCCTGTAATAACTAATATTGGCTAATATAGACAATGCCTTAGCATCATCTTCAACTGTGAGGTTGCGGTCTTTGAGCTGTTGCAGTTGGTCTGCGAAAGACTTTGGCGGTTTATGGTAAATTCTTTTACTCATAATGCCAAAGGGTTATAAAAGAGAAGACCCCCCAAGTGTGCTACCGAAGTAAGCCTGGAGGGTGTATTATCTTTAGTTAAATTACTGTCTGAAATGTAGGCTGAAATACAGCTTTTCGAAATTGCTTTAACGGCAAATCCGATGCAAAGATACAAAACTTTAAAACATACCGCCAACTTTCTTAACAATTTTGTGCAACTTATTAACAAAGATGAAACGACAAAAAGGTTACTTTGTGAGTATATTGGAAGCATTTTCAAACCGTGAAGACTTGTCACGGTTTCATTTTGTGCTACTGCTATAGCTTTTTCTTTATCCATTGCTTTCATTTTTTAATGCTTCTTGGGGTATTCTTACTTTGCCCGTTAATAGGTTTTGCATTAGGGATTTTTTCAACTTATCTAACTGATTAATTGAATTCTGCTTTTTATTAATAATTGTTACAACACTTTCGATTTTATTGGCAATTTCGATTTGCTCCTCAAATGGGGCTTCATATACCTTTAACTGCTTAAAATCTCTATCTGTAACCGCTGGATAATTTGAACCAGAAATAAAACTTGCAAACTGTTTTTCTCCGATGAAACTTAATATTTGAAAAAAATAGAAATTACTGACTTGTTTTTCAATTGGACTAACGGTTGCAAACCCAGTGGAACATATCCAGTTATCTCCTTCTTCTTGAAGTCTTGCAAAACCTTTAAGATTTGGTCTAACTGTTGAAACAATAAAATCTCCCTTTTTTATGATTCTTCTTGCTCTCCCCGGTGCTTCAGAGAATTTATATTCAGGCACTTTATCAAAATCTATTCTATCTGTAAATACAGCCTCAATAGTGATGTATTTTAATGTGTAGTTTGGGTCTGTTGATGCAGGTAGGGATTCCTTATTTATGTCTTGAACGTCTTTTAAATAGCTTATTTTCCACCCCTTAGGCACTTTACCAAATTTATCATCTATCCAAAACTCATCCTCTTTACGCCAAGAGCCATCGGGTTTCATTTTGCCTGTAAGCAGGTTTTGCATTAGCGAAGTTTTGAGCTTCTCTAATTTGGCTATGCTGTTTTTAGTGGCTTGTATGGTTTTGTCAACTGCACTGAGGAAGTTGGCTATTTGGGTTTGTTCAATTGGTGATGGCTTAGGCAGTTTTTGATTAAGGTAATATCTGTATTCTAAATTCCTAATACCATTGGTTTGAGTTTGCATTGTTTGGGTAATACCAGCACTATGCAAGTGATACAAACAGTAGAAAACGTATTTGGCATTGTATTCATCTGAAACTCTAATTCGCTGAATGAAATTAGAAAATCCGAAACCTGTATCTTCAATTTCCTTGGTTACGAAACTTACCCTGCCAACAGGTTGATTGGCACTACCACCAGAACGTTCAATAACAATATCATTTTCTAATAGCTTCGTTTTTTGGTAGTCATCATCCGAAAGTGTACGTAAAGCCACATCAGAAAGGTCTAAATAACCTGTATCATTGAAATTAGTACTCCTAACTACCGCAATATCATTTTCCCCATTATGGTCAGAACCCCATTTCCCATCATCATTACTTGACAAGAAATCTTTCAACCTAATCGGGTCAAATTCAGGAATACAAAAGCCTATTTTAGTTTCTTTCATTTCCATTAGTTCAAAATTTCAAGTAAATTGTTTAACTCCTTTTCGGCTTCTTTTTCGGCCTCTAAAGCGGAGGTTAGTTCTTCTTTGGCTTCTGCTATGGGTATTTCTCTTTCGGGTTCTACGGTATCAATATAGCGTGGTAGGTTTAGGTTAAATTCGTTTTCTATCAGCTCGTCCATATCTACCATTGCAAAATACTTTCTGCGTAAAACTGGGTCTGCAAATACACCTAACATTTCTTGGCTCACTACTTGTATGGCTATTTTTTCTCGTTCTGCTTCGGCTTTGGCATCTGCTATTTCCGTTTCTTTTTTTAGTAAGAGTTCTTCTAACTTGGCAATGCGGTTTTCACGTTTCGTAATATCGCCCTTGGTAATAGATGCTTTGTTGCCTGCTTTTAGTTTGAGTTTAAATAGTTGTTCTGCTCCAAAAAGGATTTCTATTTCTCCCTTTTCGTTTACAGGAATGGTTGTTTTGCGTTGGTCTTTTAGTGCTAACTCAAACTTACCTTTGTGTATGGTGGCTGTTACTATTGTACCGTCTATTAGTTTAAGTTCTGCACTTGCATTTTCTGCTTCAAAATAGGCATTTGCTTGCAGTAAATCAGAGTGTAAACCTGATAATTCGGCTTCTTCTTCGTGGTATTTCTCTTCAATTTCTAATAATTTAAAATCTAAATTATCATCTACCAAAGCAAACAAACGCTGCTCTTGTGATGGGATAATGGCTTTGGCTTTTTCAATATCTCCATAGCTTAAAAGCTGTACCAATAACCTCATTACATCTTGTGGACGAAGTACATTTTGGTCTGGCTCAGACTTGTACCAACCTTCTTTTGCACCCCAAACCATTAGAATTTTGTCTTTTCGTTCTTCGGGTTTGTTCTTATTGAAAAAAACAATTGCACCAGGAATTGTATTGCCATAAAATACATTTTCGGGCAAGGCTACAATAGCATCAATAATGTTCTTTTTGTCTTCGCCAATTCCTTCAATAAATCCTCTACGGATTAAATAATCATCATCTGCTTTACGGTTCTGACCATCTTCTTCTTCTGTTTTTTCGGGTTGCCCTTTAAACAAAACACCATTTGGGCAAACTACGCCTGCCATTCCATTGGGTTCTAAAGAAGCAATGATGTGCTGTAAAAAAGCAAAATCCCCATTGGTGAAATTGGGTGTACCATAAATCAAACGGTTGTATGGGTCAACATAAGTGTCTTTTGCTGGATAATCGTATTTTGGAGAGCCATCATTATTGAGGACTGCCTTACCTTTTTTATCCTTTTTAGGCGTACCGTTTCCTGCCCAGTTTTCTACTGAGAAAGGGAAATTGGCTAATACCACATCAAAGGTTTCAATGGTATCATCAGGATTTTTAAATTTTGGATTTTGAATAGTGTCTCCTTGTTTTATTTCACCTTCTAAACCGTGTAAAAGCAAGTTCATAGTGGCAATAGCCCACGTATTCCAAATGGTTTCTTGGCCATAAAGGCGTAAGCCTTTTAGCTCGCCTTGGGTTTCTTTAACATAATCGGCTGCTTTGATTAAAAAACCACCTGAACCGCAGGTAGGGTCATATACTCGCATACCATTGGTAGGCGAAATGTAACGCACCATTAATTCTACCACTTCTGGTGGAGTATAAAATTGCCCTGCTACTGTGCCACCTTTATTTTCATCCGCAAAGCGTTTGATAAGATACTCATAGGCGTGACCCAAAATGTCCAATGGAACATTGGCATTTGAAAGGTCCATTGGGTCGAGGTGGTTGATTAATTCCTGTAAAATTTTTGGATCTAATCGTTTGCCACCTGAGCCGTCTGGAGCTGCTTCATTCCATTTACGGTATTGATAATCCCTTTTAATTTAGGGTTAGCATCTGCAATGGCATTTAGTGCAATATCTATTTTTTCGTTTTTCTCATCCAGTGGAGCTTTTGCGATGTCTTTCCAAAACTGACCTTCAGGGATTTGAAATTTATGGGCATTTTTTATTGCCTTTTCTTTCTGCTTTTCATTTACAGAACCATAGGTTTCCTTTAGTTCTCGAACCGATTGTTCTTCTTCCCAAGGGTAGTTGTCTGAAAGGCGTTTGTAAAAAAGTAAGGTCAAAATATATGATTTGTAGTCTTCTACTTTACCGTAGAGTATGTCTGCCATACCCCATAAGAAATTGCCTAATTGTTGTTTTGTTATCATATTATTTTGCTCTCTTTAATTTGTTTAATGCCTCTTTTAGGGCTTCATTAAGAAGAGGATAGTCTTTATTCTCTTCAAGTAATTTATCACTAAGAATATCCACCTGTAAACCTTGATAATCTAAATTGAAAAGTTTAGCAACTACAGGAATCATTTCGATACTTCCTTTACGGTCGCCTTTTTCAATTTTACTTAAAGTAGATTGGTCAAGGTCTAAGTTGGCTGCAATTTTCCTTAAAGGGAGATTGTTTGCCTCTCGATACTCTTAAATAATAGAACCTAATTTTTTACTCCAATTGTCTGACATAATGTTTTGGACAGTTTTGGCAAAATTACAAATTAATTTTGAGATTATAGTACTTTTCGATAATACCCTGTCTTTGGTTTCTCCAAAAGCATTGGTACAGAGTTATTTAGAAAATCATCAACTGACCTTTCGGATAAGCCTAACTTTTTGCCAAGTGCAACTGCTTCCTTGCGTTGGAACTCTTGTGGGAGCTGGTCTAAAAGCTGTTTTTTGTTGTTTGGCATTTTATAAAGAATAGGGTCTTTGTTTTCTTCAAGATTGTTGAACATTAAAAGACTGTGTTGCAAATACACATCTGAAAGCATCAAAGATGCTTGAAAGTCATCATCAGTACAGGTAACATCTTTTGAGCAATCTCCATTTTCAAACTTCCGTAAGGAAGTGAAAATCATACAAAAACGGTACAGAATTAAGCCCAAACGAAAAACTACACTTGCCGCATCTTCACCAGTAAAAATCACTACGTTTTTGAGCTTGTCGAAAAAAATTTGATTGAATTTATCCCATTGCTCTTGGGTTAAAAATACTTCTGTCGGGTACTGGTTTAGGAAATCAACAATCTTTAGCACTTCATTTGATAATGCTTCAAAATGGTCGTTATAAACAATTCCGCCTGGTCTTGGTGATGGGTCTTGCCAAACAATTTCATTTTTGAAAGCATAGAAAAGAAATCGGCTAAACAATCCATCTTCTGCCGAAGCTATTAGCTTTGGTACTTGGGCAGGTGTGCCTGACAAGGCCACCGCCAATTGTGGGTGTTTTATTTCTAAAAGCTCTCTGTTTGTTTTTCTTGCTGCTGATATTTTTTCGTGATGAAAAGCTGCTCTCATTATGTGTGAATAATTGCCCCAATCTTGCTTGTTTGCTCCACTCATTGCGTCTGCTTCTGTTTCGCAAATAATACCTTTGCCGTCATTGTCTTGAAGAATTTGCATCATCATTGCTTGACTGCAATCGGCAGGAATGAATAATAATTTGAAAACTGGCTCTTTTGGTTTTTCTGGAATTGGGTCGTCTTTCTTACGCTTGCTTAATTGGGCTTTGTATTCAATCATTTCATTTTCGTGTTGGTCTTTGGCTTGCTTACTGCTTTCAACCAATCTTTCGTGGATTTTATCGCCTAACCTTTTGGCATTTTTTAAAACGCCCTTTCCACTTGCAGCTGGAGCAATAATGAACGAAAATAAATGCGGATACACTCTTTCTTGATGATATACGCCTTGAACATCAGGCAAGCAACCACTAATGATACATAAAGCACTGGTTAGGAAAACATCTCTTTTTCTTGGGTCGTTTTCAAATGCTCTTGCACCTTCTCGGAATAAATCGGGCATCAAGTTGATGGCTTCTATTGGAATGGTAGGCGTTGTTTTGAGATAGTCTTTTGTGGTGTCGTTTGTGATTTCTTTTTTCTGCGAACCTGCAAGGTTTGCAAACTTGCCAAACTCTGCTGCATTATTTTGATAGGCACTTTCAATTGACTTGCGTATCTCGGTTTGGTCTTCGTGGTAGAAATTTGATGTAATCAAATGTTCTGTTTCTTGGTGTGGAATACCTCTGCGATTGCAATTACAAGCCAATTGATATAAATAATTGTTGCGGTTGCCATTATTGTAGGTCATAATGTTGTTAGTGAAACTAACACATTCATCAAAAATGGTATTGAACGAATTTTGAGCTTGCTCAAAAAGAGGTTCGCTTAAAGGAGCTTGCTCCTGCAAAGCAATTTCAAAAATGCTTGCACTTTCATTTAAAAAGGCGTTTGGGTCGTTAGACACAAAACAAAGCCTTGTAATGTCCTTACATTTTGGGTCGGCTTCAATACCTATTTCCTTTTCATAAAAGGCTTGTACTTGCTTATATGCTTGTTCGTGGATTTCTTGGTCTGTATTTACTTTGATAAATACTTTCAATCCGTCACCACTTGGGCTTGTGAAACAAGCATAAGTGAAAGGTATTTTGACCGTAAGGTCAAAAGCCTGTTGTAATTCTTCGGGTGTAAGTTTATCAAAATCAAGATGAACGCAACCGCTGTAAGCGGTGAGTAATTCTTTTTTTCTGCCTTCTTTAAAAGTAGCTGAAGGAGTGAACGCCAAAAGCTCTTTTTTGAGTTGGTCTGCTCTTTCGGGTTTACCCATACCTTTGGCCATACGAATAGCATTTATGCTATCGTGGTAAGTGCCGGATTTGATATTATAAATGATTGAGGAAAGTGAAACGTCCTCAATAGGTATATTGAAATTCTTATAAGTCGTTATTGTCGTCATCAGTAGAAAAATTTAGGTTAGTGAATTTTGCAGGTATGGTACTCTTTTCGAGTAGATCCATAATGTCGGAAAGGCGGTAGTAGATTTTATTACCTACCTGAGAGTAGGCAATTACCTTTTCGGTACGCCAATAAGCTGCGGTACGCTTGCTTATGTTCATAATCTGGAGGAACTCCTGATTGTCGTACCAAACTTGGTCGGGTTCTGTTCTTTGCTTCTTGCGTACTTCTATGGTCAAGGCATCTAAACGCTGTTTGATTTCTTGTACCTCTTCTTCGGAAAATCTATAAAAGCCCATAATTATTTACGTTTGTTTCTGATTAAATAATTAGCTGCTGCCGTTTCGATGTCTTCCGAAGTTTCCTGCTTATTACGCATTAACCATTCGTCTATTTCTTGGCGGTTGAAATAGAGCTTTTTTCCCTGTGGGCAAAAATGTGGGATTTGCTTTTGAGAGGTTAGCTTGTAGAGATGTGATGCACTGATGTCAAGATACTTGCAGGCATCATTAAAATTGAGTACTTCTTTTTGAAGTAGGTTTTGCTCGTCAATTTTTAGTTCTAATTGACTTAGCTTTTCGAGAATTTGATTTACTTCCATCATTTAATATTTTTATGATTATGGAAGCAAAACAAGGCACTTTATGAGTGCTGGGGTAGTTGCATAGGATTGTGCAACCCTATGTTATTGTGTTTATTATCAGTTGGTTATGTTGTTTATTTTTCTTTATCTTTTTTTGCTTCCTGCATTAAATGAGTGAATTTTCCTTGCCAAAAATCAACTGCATTGAAGTCTGGAACATCAAAAGCGTTCTTGATAGAGTTGGCACTAACATCTTCTTTTTGCTTAGATGAAAAACTCTCTGCAATGAAATTAAAAATATCGGTTTTGTGTTTGGCATCAATGATACCTTCATCATATAATGCTCTGAATAAATAGGCTATTTCTTTGACTGTAAGATTAGTTTTTAGCTTGTTTTTCGGCTCTTGTTGGGCTTGAATAGAGAAGTCAGCAAAAGAACCTAAATAGCCTTTTTTGAAGTCTTGTAGGGCTTGTTCTGTAGCTTCTTGGAAGAGGTGGAAATGCTTCTCATACCATTTGAAAACGTGACCGAAATACTTTTGATCATATTCGGACATTGAGGAATAATGATTTGGCTCTGCATTTGGAAACCAATAATCTTTCCAATACTGTTCTTTCATAGCTTCAAAGCGTAGCTTTGGGCTATGGGTTTTAAACTGGCTTAATGATACCGTAAGGTATTTATTGATTTCTTGATTGTTGAGGTGTTGAGTTTTTTTGTAAATGGTTTGAACAAATTCACTCAATAAAGGACCTTCCATAAATCGGTTGAAATATTCAGGGTCGAATTTGTACTCTTCCCAAAGGTTGTCAAACTTATGTTTGTACTCAACTGCTTCAATTGAAATTCTCAATTCCAGTTCTTCTACTAAAAATATTTGCGGTGCTTCCATCCTTATAATTTGATTTTGATTTTGTTGGCAGCTTCTACCTTTTTCTCGTTGATAACCTTTGCGTATATCTCGGTAGTAGAGAGGTTTTTATGCCCTAATAATTTTGAAACGGTGTAAATGTCTGTGCCTAAAGTCAACTGAAGCGTAGCGTAAGTATGACGAGCACAGTGAAACGTGATGTGCTTATTGATGCCTGCATCAATTAACCAATCCTTTAAATAGGTTTTGTTCCAGTTGCCATATTTAAGCCCTGTAAATACCTTTTCTTTTGGGTCTTTTTGTTCGCCTAACAATTCTCTTGCTTCTTCGGCAATGGGTAAAGTTTCTGCTCCGTTGGTTTTTTGTTGACGAAAACGAATGAAGTAGCCTAAATTATCAGAGTGCTGAATTTCTGACCATTTTAGTTTCTCAATATCTGACCATCTTAAACCAGTTAGACAAGAAAAAATGAACATACGCTTTAGCGTTTCATTTCGGCAATGGGTGTTGGCTAATTTCTGTAATTCTTCAAGGGTTAAAAATTCACGTTCTACATCATCCTGCGGAAAGGGTTCTACTTGCTCAGCAGGATTGAATTTGATTAAGCCTTCCTTTAATGCCTGTTTAAGTGCAGCTCTCAATTTGTTGAAATAGCTGTATTTTGTATTGAGTGAAATTCCGTCACCTGTTTTGGTTTTGGCTTCATAGTCCAGGTAATCTTTAAAACCTTCAACCCATTCTTTATCTAATCGCTCAAAGGTTACATCTTTAGGGTTGTAGGCTTTTATCAGAATGCGGACTGCATTCCAATTGCCATAATTACCTAAACTGGCTTTTTTCTTTTCTGTAAGGGCATCAAAAAACTCATAGATACTGCCTTTCAATTTCTCTTTATCTCGGAAACCGTAAATACTGTTTTGAACTTCTAAATGTCTTTTACTTCGGATGCTTTCAGCTAATTCAAGGATTTTTTTGTTCTCGTCCTTTTGGGCTTTGGTTAAACTTCCTTTTTCGGGTTCGGGTGTGAGGTATAAACCTAAATGCTCATACTCTCGCTTGCCTTGGTCGTAGTAGTCAAGGTAGAGGGTTATTTTATTCCCCTTTTTGCGTTGTCTTAATGTTATTTTCATTGCTCATCAGTTAAAAAGATTATCAATTTCGGAACGTGGTATAATGGTTCTTCTGCCCAACTTACCTGCTTTTAATTCATCTCTTTGAATCATTCGTTGAATTGTCCATCTGCTTGCACCTAATAAAATGGCAGCTTCTTGAACGCTTAAAAACTCCTTATCTCTAAGATTGATAAAATTGCCTGTTTTAATTGGCAGGCTTTGCAGACTTTGCAGGTTTTCGGAATTTGCAGAAGTAACGGATTTGATTTGCTCTTTTAGAGTAGAACCTACTTTCTCTTCTCGCTTTCTTTGTTTGTATGCTCTACTTGCACATTTGTGACTACAAAAGCGAGTTGTAGTTTTTTGGGCAACAAATGCCTGACCACAATATTGACAGAATTTTGGAATTTTAATATTACTACTCATTTGGTGCTTATTAGTGCCTGATGTTGCTCGTTGGTGCTGATTGGTGCATCATTTCACCAGTGCCTTTCAATTTGTGCCTTTGGGCAACAAATTTGTTGTTTGAGCAACAACTGGGCAACAAATATAAGCAACAAAGTGCAATTGGGCAACAAAAAAGAGAAGAAAGTAAACCTATAAACCTAACAATAGTAGGTAGTTAGCAAATAAGAGAAGGATAACTACTTTCCGATACAAAACCGGCCAAAAATGGTGCCTAGTATATCTTGGTCAACATCTATCTTTCCTGTAATGCTGCCAATATGATAAAGGGCATTTCTGATATCCATTGCTATGAAATCACCTGTTACACCTGCTTGTATGTTCTCTTTGGCCTTGTGCAGACTCTCACGTGCCGCAGTCAGTGACTCCAAATGACGGCTGTTGCTAATGATCGTCGAACCCGCTGTTACTTCTCCTGACTTAACCAAGGAAGTGATACGGCTCATCAGATAAGGAATATTCATCTTGTGGATGGCAGATGCTGTTATGATGTTATCAACTGAGACCGACCCAATTGCATAATTTTCTGGCTTAGCGTATGGATTCAGATCCATCTTATTCGCTATTACAAGAGTCTTTTCGTTCGGATGGTTCAGTTTTTCAAGGTCTTCATGTACTTGCTCAGGGCTGCATTCTGTTACGTCAAATACGTATATTAGGATTGAGGCTTTACTTGCCTGTTCAAATGTCTTTCTGACACCTATGGCTTCTATCTGATCCTGGGCTTCGCGTATGCCGGCAGTATCTATCAGCCTAAACCGTATGCCTTCAAGGATGAGCACCTCTTCGATGGTGTCGCGGGTGGTACCTGCTATCTCAGACACAATAGCTCTTTCTTCATTGAGCAAAGCATTGAGCAAAGTCGATTTACCGGCATTCGGCCGTCCGGCAATGACCGTATTGACACCGTTTTTGATGGCGTTGCCCAACTCAAATGAGTATATCATTCCGTCTATTGTGTGAATGATTTTTTCGAGCAATTCGACGAGCTGAGATCGATTGGCAAATTCTACATCTTCCTCCCCAAAGTCAAGCTCCAACTCTATAAGGCTGGCAAAATTAACCAATTCTTCACGTAGCCCGGACAACTCATCCGAAAATCCGCCACGCATCTGCCTCATGGCTATCTGATGACCGGTGGCACTCTCAGCTGCTATCAGGTCGGCTACAGCTTCTGCCTGCGATAAGTCCATCCTCCCGTTGAGGAATGCACGCATGGTGTACTCACCCGGAGTTGCCAGCCTGACACCATCTGCAAGAAACAATCCGATGATCTGTTGCTGAATATATGGCGAACCATGACATGAAATTTCAACCACATCTTCTCTTGTATAAGAGTTCGGTGCTTTAAATAATCCAACAACTACTTCGTCAAGTATTTCATCTGTCTTGGTCATCAGTTGGCCAAAATGCAATGTGTGGGATGCAGCTTTCTGGAGGTTTTTACCTTTGAAGTATTTGTCAGCAAGTTCGATGGCACGAGAACCGCTAAGCCGTATGACAGCAATGGCACCTACACCCGGAGCGGTAGAAATGGCTATAATCGTATCGTCGAAGCTATATAACATTATCTGTATTTTGGTTTGTACAAAGCTACAATTATTTTTTTATTGCTTGCTGAATCAGATTTATTCACATTTATATTATGAGAAAATATTTATATTTATAAAATAAAAATTTAAACTTAATTCAACAAATTTTCATCCTTTTATATATAATTTTATTCAATATGACTTTTATAAATGTGCATACTATGCGTATTAAAAAAACGGAAAAGCCCTAACGCAAGATTATATCTTACCAAATAATTTTCATAAAAAAACAAATATTTCGATTTTTATTAATACTTTAACTGCGTTAATGATGTTATACTAATATTGAGTTATCAACATGTCTTTAGAGTTACTAACATTTTTTATTGCATTATCAACATTGGTGTTACCGGTATGTAGTTTTAATTGACTAGTTTTTTAAAGTATATTTGTACACTTTTTAACAACAAATTTATCAAACCCAATGAGTAACGATTCACCATTTAATCCTTCGGGTGGTTTTACTAAGACCAGAAAGTCGAATAAGAATACCGACCTGTCGGAATTATTGTACAGCAAGCTCACACCACAGGCAGTTCCTTTCGAAGAGGCAGTCCTGGGTGCAGCAATGATTGACAAAGATGCATTCGCGGTGGTACTAGACATTCTAAAAGAACAAAGCTTCTATCTGAATGCTCACCAGCACATCTATAGGGCAATGTTAAGACTGTTTGATAAACTGCAGCCAATAGATTTGCTAACAGTTACTGAAGAACTCCGCAATGAAGGCAATCTGGAGAAAATCGGTGGCCCGGTTTATCTTGTCGAACTGACCAATAAGATCACTTCATCTGCGAACATCGAATACCACTCCAGGATAATTGCACAGAAACATATACTTCGGGAGCTCATCCGCACATCGAATGATGTAATTAAAAATGCCTATGACGAAACAATTGACGTGTTTGATTTGCTTGATTCGGCAGAGAAAAACCTATTCGAAATAGCACAACACAATATGAGCCGTGGCTCGGAGCGTGTAGGTTCAATAGCCAGCGAAACGCTAAAAAAACTCGAATCGATACCGGAGTCTGCAACAGGAACTACAGGTGTACCGTCAGGGTTTATAGAACTCGACAAGGTGACCGCCGGATGGCAATCTTCTGACCTGATCATCATAGCAGCAAGACCCGGTATGGGAAAAACGGCCTTTACCATGGCACTTGCACGCAATGCTGCAATGGATTTTAACAAACCGGTTGCATTCTTTTCTCTAGAAATGTCAAATATGCAGCTGGTACAACGTCTGATATCGGGTGAAGCCGAAATAGAAGGAAGTAAGTTGCGTACCGGAAGGCTCGAGGATTCGGAATGGAACCTCTTACACCGCACCATAGAACGACTGGCTGATGTGCCTTTGTTCATTGATGATACGCCGGGCATCAATATCTTTGAGCTCCGTGCCAAATGCCGACGTCTGAAATCGCAGCACGATATACAGATGGTAATCATCGACTACCTTCAACTCATCTCCGGTGGTACTGATAACAACAAAAACGGCAACCGCGAACAAGAAATATCCGGTATTTCAAGGGCATTAAAAGGAATGGCAAAAGAACTGAACATTCCGGTAATAGCTTTGTCACAGCTAAACCGTTCTGTCGAAAAAAGTGCTACATCCAAAAGACCGCAGCTCTCAGACTTGCGCGAATCGGGTGCCATCGAACAGGATGCTGATATTGTTTCATTCATTTATAGACCCGAATACTACAAAATAACTGAAGACGAAGAAGGTAACGACACACGTGGGCTTGCAGAAATAATCATTGCAAAACACAGAAACGGAGCGCTCGAAACAGTAAAGCTAGCGTTCAAAAGTGAATTTGCAAAATTTGCCGACTGGACAGGAAATGGCTTCGCAGATGTTGGATATTATAATGACTTCCAATCAAATGCACAATCAGACTCTATGCGTTTCAACTCCCGAATGAATGATGATAATGAAGATCCTTTTTAATTGAATTATGCAAAAGAAACCAATAAAATCAACACCGGGCTTCAAAAAGAAAGCTCCAAGGACTAACAAGCCACCACAAATTGAAGCATTCCCGGAGGAAATGAGGCTCAATCGGTATGTAGCCCAGTCGGGTATTTGCTCCAGACGCAAAGCCGTGGATCTGGTAAAAGAAGGTAAAGTTAGTGTAAACGGCGAAGTCATCCTCGAACCCGGATTCGTAGTAAAGCCAGAGGACAAGGTTATGTACAATGGCAAGGTCATAAAGCCCGATAACAACAAAATCTACATTCTACTCAATAAGCCAAAAAATACCATTACAACTGTATCTGACGAAAAAGACAGAAAAACTGTGATGGATATAGTAGGCAGAACCATCAAGGAAAGAATATTCCCGGTAGGTAGACTTGACCGCGAAACCACAGGCCTGCTGTTGTTAACAAACGATGGCGACCTTGCTCAAAAACTTTCACACCCAAGCTTTAAAGTTAAGAAATTTTATCACGTAACACTCGACCGGCCATTGATGCCGAGTGACCTTGATGCTATCAAGAAAGGGGTAACTTTAGAGGACGGTGAAGTAGCAGTAGAAGGTGTTGACTACATCGAAGAAAGCCCAAGAAATGAAGTTGGTATCGAAATTCACGTCGGTAAGAACCGCATCGTCAGGCGCATATTCGAACATCTCGGTTATTCGGTTGAACGTCTGGATCGTACCTATTACGCCGGCCTTACCAAAAAAGATTTGCCAAGAGGCTTCTACCGTACACTCACTGAACGTGAAATTATCATGCTGAAACATTTCACCTAACACCTTCTCGCCTTCTATTACATGAAAAAAATAATGATGGTAGCAGGTGCCAGACCTCAGTTTGTAAAACTAGCCCCGGTATTCAAAGCATTGAATGCTTCAGGACATTTCTTAATCAAGATAGTACATACCGGACAACACTATGATCATCTGTTGTCAGGAATATTCTTCAGCGAACTCAATATTCCCGATCCTGACTATAATCTCGGTGTTGGTTCTGCATCGCAAGCTGTACAGATAGCCGAGATACTACTTAAACTCTCTCCTATCATTCAGGCCGAAAACCCCGATTTGCTCATTGTATTCGGTGATACCAACAGTACAGCAGCTGCCGCGCTTTGTGCTGCCATCCACAAAATCCCTGTAACGCACATAGAAGCAGGTCTGAGAGAATTTGACAAAAACATCCCTGAAGAAATCAATAAACTGGTAACCGATTCTGTCAGTACACTATATTTTTGCCCGACCAATACAGGCGTGCAGAATCTACTAAAGGCCGGTATCACAGAGCATGTGTACCACACAGGTGATGTCGGCATGGATCTCTTGTTCAACTTAGGTCAAGAATTTGAAGCAAGTAAAGATTTGCTTGACCGAATGGGTATTTCGGCCGGCAATTACATATTCGCCACTTGCCACCGAGCTGCCAATACAGACAATATCGAAAACCTCACTGAGATACTCCGAGCATTTGCAGCAGCACCCCGGCCGGTAGTGTTTCCTGTGCATCCTCGTACTTATAAGGTAATGGTACAGTACAATCTGTTGGATGCTATTCCACAATGCAAGCTAATACTTACAGATCCTTTTGGCTTTACAGATACCCAAATACTGATAAAAAACGCAGCAATGGTACTCACAGACAGCGGTGGTGTCATCAAAGAGGCATATTTTCACCAAGTGCCTTCCATCATCATCGACAAGCAAACCGAATGGCTTGAAATACTAGAAGAAGGCTGGTCAGTGATTGCAGGACCATCTTTTGAAAATATTTCAAGATATTTGCATAATTTTGAAATTCCGGAACACCACGGCATGAGCCTTGGTGACGGAAAAGCCTCAGAAAAAATCGCACAACTGATCTATGAATATCTTCAATCCGGCCAATAAAAGAATACTGGTGTTGGCACCACATACGGATGACGGCGAGCTTGGCTGCGGCGCATCTATAGTCAGGTTTATGGAAGAAGGAGCCGATGTCTATTATGCAGCATTTTCTACAGCTGACGAGTCTGTCCCCTCTGAATTCCCAAAAGACCAGCTGGCAATCGAAGTGAAGGAGGCTACTAAAATACTGGGCATAGCAGATAATCATCTGTTTGTATTCCAATATCAAGTTAGAAAACTGAATTACGTAAGACAAGAAATACTGGAAAAACTCATCGAACTCCGGGAAGATCTCAAACCGGATATTGTATTTCTACCTTCTTCGGCCGATTTTCACCAGGACCATCAGACTGTCACCCAGGAAGGTCTTCGGGCATTCAAGTTCAGTACTATTCTGGGTTACGAACTCATCTGGAACAACAGATCATTCAGTACCGATTGTTTTATAAAAATCAAAGAAGAGCACCTACATCGCAAGATAACTGCTTTATCCGCTTACAGGACGCAGGCAAAAAAAACCTATATGTCGCCCGAATTTATCCGATCGCTTGCTGTAGTCAGGGGCACACAGATAGGTGTAGCCTTTGCAGAAACATTCGAAGTCATCCGATGGATCATCTGACAAACAAAACTATAGCCATTCATCAGCCCAACTACTTGCCCTGGCCGGGGTATTTCTATAAAATCAGCAGATGTGATGAGTTTGTGTTCCTTGACCACGTGCAAATCAACAAAAGAGGATTGACCCGCCGTACACAATTGCCCGACAGGAATCATCCCGGACAAACAATTTTTCTGACTGTTCCTCTTCGAAAATTTTCAGACAGTACACCTATCAATGCGCTATTTATCGACCATACAAAGAATTGGCAAACTCAACATCTTAACAAAATTAGAGACTATTACCAAAGATTCCCCTACTTTGAAGCCTATTACAATTTGTTCGAAAAATGGCTCAACTATTCAATTCAGTACGAAAAACTCAGCGAGCTCAACATTTACCTGATAAAGGAAATCTGCACATTACTCGGTATCAGGTCTAGATGGCATCTGTCTTCTAATATGCCGATTACCACGCACAAAAACGAAATGAATGCACAGATCGTTCATTTATTGGGTGGCCGTACTTACATGAGTGGCGAAGGTGCGGTAAAAAACTACCAGGATGTTTTAATATTCAAGAATGCAGGTATAGATGTTAGACATTCTGAATACCTCGGGTTACTCCATTCCAAGCCATATTCAAGATACCCGGCTGCCGGCAGATCCGGTATTTTTGATATCTTGTTTACAATTGGTGTAGATGGAGCGAGAGAATATATCATGCCTGATGACAAATAAAAAAGCCGGACATTGGGTAAATATCCGGCAATAACAGTTAATTATTTTTAATAATATCTCATGCTGCGATTTCCTTCTCTTCGAGCTTCTTCCTGATATTAATCAGCGCATAACGCATTCTACCCAGAGAAGTATTGATACTTACGCGAGTAAGTTGTGAAATTTCCTTAAAGCTCATATCGGCATAATGTCTGAGTATGACCACTTCACGTTGTTCGGCCGGCAGTTTGTCTATTATGCTTCGGAGTTTATCATGCATTTCATTGCGGATGATGTCTTGTTCAGCATTGAGGTCGTTCTGAGGCAAGATATCAAATATATCGAATGAGTCTGTCGGAGAAATATTTGCCCGGCGCTTGTTTCTTCTGAAATAATCTACGCACATATTATAAGCTATACGCATAGCCCATTGGATAAACTTGCCTTCGTGGTTGTATTTTTCTTCGCGTAGAGTATTAATGATTTTTATAAAAACTTCCTGAAAAATGTCTTCAGCCACAGCTGTATCTTTCACAAACAAATAGATGGAAGTATAAATTTTGTCCTTATGTCTCTCTAAAAGAGTCTCAAACGCTTTTTGATTACCTGTTAAATACAGCTTTATCAAATCCTGATCCTGAAGCATACTTACTTGCATGACTGAATGTTTAAATAGTAAAAAAATATTTAGTTCAGTGTCGAAGTGTAGCTTATAGATTCAGTTTTAAAAGAGTTAAAAAATAGATTGAAAAATGATTTCGTTTCGTTTGATGGGATAAAAATATATTGATTTTGGATTAAAATCCAGTTTGATTAAAAATTTTAACACTTCGTTAACCAATTGAGACAAAAAATAACACTTTTTAGCAGAAATTATATGTTTTTTGCAAGCTGTTTCATTTTTTATCTTGCACTTGCACTATTCTTCATTCCGCTTGCATCAAGTACCTTAGTTCATGCCATATTGATTTATATTTCTCAAATATACGAAGATTCTTTAGCTCAACACTTGACAATAGAATCGGTATTTTGTAATTTCGCAGGCTTTTTAAAAAATGATATAAAAACATCCAAATTAAAGTAAATGAATTTTTTTTTATGAAATATTGTAAGATTGTGAAAAATATACATTAATTTTAGTGACAAATTGGAAAAGTAGTTTAGGGTGTTTTTTTTAAAAAAAAATTACTTGATAAATCAACATGTTTCATGGTAGAAGTACACGATAATCTCACAAAGCAACTCCAACATTTCTTTGGGTTTGATTCATTCAAAGGAAATCAGGAAGCCATCATTAAAAGCGTGCTTGACAGGCAGAATACATTTGTAATTATGCCTACAGGTGGTGGTAAGTCATTGTGTTATCAATTGCCTGCTCTGCTTATGGAAGGCACAGCCATCATTATTTCGCCACTCATAGCTTTGATGAAAAATCAGGTTGACTCCATACGCGGCTATTCCTCAGAGGATGAAGTGGCACATTTTCTCAATTCTTCATTATCACGAACACAGACCAAGCAAGTAAAGGCAGATATTTCAGATCTCAAGACAAAAATGCTTTTTGTAGCACCAGAGACACTAACCAAGGAAGAAACACTCGATTTTCTTAAAAGAATAGATATCTCATTTGTGGCAGTTGATGAAGCACACTGCATATCGGAGTGGGGGCATGATTTCAGGCCAGAATATCGCCGCATCCGCACCATGATTGACATTATCAATAAAGAAATACCCATCGTGGCTTTGACAGCAACAGCTACGCCTAAGGTGCAGTCAGATATTCTGAAGATTCTGAATATGGAGAATGTCAATAGTTTCGTTTCTTCATTTAACCGTGAAAATCTATTCTATGAAATAAAGCCAAAGCTCAAAAAAGACCAAACCATAAAAGCCATACTCAGTGTCATCAATGAAGCACGTAACCAGTCAGGCATTATCTATGTACAAAGCCGCAAATCGGCCGAAGAACTTGCTCAGGTACTGAGTGTCAATGGTGTGAAAGCCCTACCTTACCATGCAGGCCTCGACCCCAAGACAAGGAGCAACACCCAAGATGCTTTCCTTATGCAGGATATTGACGTCATCGTGGCTACCATAGCATTCGGTATGGGTATCGACAAACCGGATGTCCGTTTTGTGATACATTATGATATACCTAAAAGCATCGAAAACTATTATCAGGAGACTGGTCGGGCCGGCCGAGACGGACTTGATGGAAAATGTGTAGCTTTTTACTCAGACAAAGACATTACAAAACTTGAAAAGTTTCTTAGAGACAAACCTGTCGCTGAACGCGAAATGGGCGCACAACTCCTGCAGGAAGTAATGGCATACTCTGAGACTTCAGCCTGTAGAAGAAAATTCCTCCTTCATTACTTTGGCGAAGAATATCAGGAAGAACGTTGCGGAAAAATGTGTGATAACTGCCTCCACCCAAAAGAAAAAATCGAGGTACAAAAAGAAATGCAACAGGCACTCAACCTAATCAATTTTATGGGTGAAAAATTTGTACACAAAAGCGTGGTCGATTTTATCATGGGCATCGAGACAAAAGAAATGCGCGATTACAAATATACCGAAGCAAAGAATTTTGGGTTCGGTAAAGAAAAAGATGAAAACTTTTGGTCATCGATATTAAGGCAAGCTTTGTTATCAAACCTTATTTACAAAGATATTGAACAATATGGCCTTCTCAAATTCACAGAACAGGGCAAAAACTATATCAAACACCCTGTGTCTTTTACTATGGCCATCAACCAAAAGTTCGAGGGCGGAGATTTTGACCCCGAAGATTCTTTTGACAAAACAGCTACCCTTGACGAGGAACTGCTAAAGATACTTACAGCTATACGCCTAAAGATTTCAAAACAAAAATCACTGCCACCTTATGTCATCTTCCAGGATCCTTCACTACAAGATATGTGTACCCAATATCCGATAACGATAGACGATATGACGATGATAACCGGTGTAAGCCGGGGTAAGGCAGAAAAATACGGGCACGAATTTATTGAGGCCATCAAGAAACATGTAGAAGAAAATGAAATAGACCGCCCGACAGATTTCCTTGTAAAGCAGGTTGCCAATAAGTCGAAAACCAAGGTGGCTATCATTCAGGGCATTGACCGCAAATTGTCTTTTGTGGACATCGCTTCTACCAACAACCTTACCATGGACGAACTCTACGAAGAACTGGATGCCATTGTAGCCTCAGGTATTAAACTCGACATTAATTATTACGTTAAGACGAATGTTGATGAATACAGTAAAGAAGAAATCTACAATTACTTCATGGATGCTGAAACTGATTCTATCAGAGATGCCTACAAGGTACTAAAAGATGATGACATTACAATAGATGAGATACGCCTCATGCGCATCAAGTTTTTGTCTGAAATGGCCAACTGATATGAAAATCATCATTATCAATGGCCCAAACCTGAATATGTTGGGCAGGAGAGAACCGGATATATACGGGAATCAATCCTTCGAAGAATATTTTCAAAAACTTACCGGAATATTTCCTGACCTAAGTCTTGATTATTTTCAAAGTAACCATGAAGGCGAATTGATTGATTGTATCCAAAGAGCAGAGGTCGAATACGATGGAATTATACTAAATGCAGCAGCTTATTCACACACATCTTTAGCCATTGCAGAAAGCCTGGCTTGTATAAGCAAACCTATTATCGAAGTACATATATCCAACATTTTTGCACGCGAAACATTCCGACACCATTCAGTAATCTCATTACACTGTAAAGGAGTAATTGTTGGTCTTGGACTGGATGGCTACCGCTTAGCAGTCAGTGCTATCGCCACTATGTGATTGATACTGTATGGTTTCCTTTGACAATCCGGTGAGGATTTTTTTCATAGCTACGGCGATGATCTGGTAATCAACGATATCATTTGCCACATATATAAACATACCCTCCATCAATATCTGTCTGGACAACAGTTCATCCAACAGTTCAGATTTTTGCAGCCTGAATGCTTCACGGAGCCGTCTTTTAATAATATTACGGTCAACTGCTCTTTTAAATTTTTTTCCGGAAACACTTACAGCTACCTTTATACCTGGTGCTATGGATGAGCCCTGTATAACGAACACAAATTTGACAGGATAGGAAAATTCACTATTGCCCTCGCGAAACAGCCGTGCGATAGTTTTGGATGATTTAAGTCTTTCTTCTTTTGGAAATAAAAAACCGGACATATACCAAATACTTTAATTGCACAGTATGATTGTGCAATTAAAGTAAAGTTAAGCAAAAAGTATGATTACTTAGCACCTCTTTCGTCAGAAACAGTAAGCTTGTATCTGCCGGCAGCACGTCTTCTCGCCAATACTTTTCTACCGTTTTTGGTACTCATTCTTTCACGAAAACCATGCTTGTTGGCACGCTTTCTTTTAGATGGTTGGTAAGTCCTTTTCATAACAAATTATATCTAAACCCTTTCGGGTAATTTTTTAGAAGTGCAAAGGTATGCTTTTATTAAAGAAAATACAAATAATTTTGGATTTTTATTTTATCCGTTCATAGAAATGAGAAATTCTTCATTCGTAGATGTACCCGACATGTGTTTCATCAAAAACTCAAAAGCTTCTTCTGGCTTCATATCAGCCAGGTGATTTCTGAGTATGAACATTCTTTGGAGGGTATCTTTTTCGAGCAAGAGGTCATCCCGTCGTGTGCTTGATTTGGTAAGGTCAACAGAAGGGAACATCCGCTTATTGGCCAGAGATCGGTCTAATTGAAGCTCCATATTACCTGTTCCTTTGAATTCTTCAAAGATAACACCATCCATTTTCGATCCAGTATCTATGAGGGCTGTCGCAAGGATGGTCAGTGAACCACCACGTTCAATATTTCTGGCTGCACCGAAGAATTTTTTTGGTTTTTGAAGGGCATTCGCTTCTACGCCACCCGACAGTACTTTGCCGCTGGCAGGTGCTACTGTATTGTAGGCCCTTGCCAGTCGTGTAATAGAATCGAGCAAGATGACAACATCATGACCACATTCTACCAGCCGTTTTGCTTTCTCGAGGATAATATTAGCTACACGTACGTGATTTTCGGCAGGTTCGTCAAAGGTAGATGCAACCACTTCGGCATTTACACTTCGCTTCATGTCTGTCACCTCTTCAGGTCTTTCATCTACAAGCAATACAATCATGTAGCATTCAGGATGATTTCTGGAGATGGCATTAGCCAGATCTTTTAGGAGGAATGTCTTACCGGTTTTTGGTTGCGCAACGATAAGACCCCGCTGCCCTTTTCCTATAGGTGTGAACAGATCAATCATTCGTACGCCATAGTCTTTGGCATGTGAGGGTGATGTCAGCCTAAACTTTTCATTTGGGAAAAGTGGTGTCAGATAATCAAAAGGTACACGGTCTCTAACATCTTTAGGATCATAGCCATTGATGTGCGATACTTTTAATAATGCAAAATACTTTTCACCTTCCTTGGGTGGTCTTATAGCGCCTACTACAGTATCACCGGTCTTGAGTCCGAAGAGTTTGATCTGTGAAGGTGAAACATAAATATCATCAGGTGAAGAGAGGTAATTATAGTCTGATGAGCGGAGGAATCCATAGCCATCAGGCATCATTTCGAGTACACCTTCGCCTTCAATGATTCCATCAAGCTCCACGTTAAATTTTGATGCATCGGTTACAGCTTCTCTAGCTTCAGCTTCTTCTGCCTCCTTGGAGGCAATGATGGTTTCGAGTTCATCCACTTGTTCAAGTTCTGGTTGAACAGGATGTTTTGGCTCTTCTTTATATCTTGGTCTGGAATCTTCCTTTCTTTCGGATCTGTCCGTGCGTTCTATTCTTTCGTCCCGGTCTGTACGTTGTGGTCGGTCTTGCCTTTCTGCTCTTTCCGGCCTTTCCTGTCGTCCATTGCGCTCAGGTCTGTCCTGCCGTTCCGTTCGTTGTTGCGATTTATCTCTTTTGTCATGGCGATTATCATAAGAATAATCCTGCTTTGGTTCGGCTTGCTTTGACTCTGTCTGGTCATTTGTGTTGACAGCTACCGGCGGTGTTATCGGTGTCACTCTTTCTTTGGTGGCAGGTATAACTTTATCGGCGGCAGGTTTGGTAGTTATTTTCCTTGTCCTTTTGGTTTTTAGTTCCGACTCTTCACTTGATATCGCATTTTCTTCTTGTGCGCTCATTGCAGGCTTGACCTGTGGTGGGTTATCATTTTTGTTTTTGTGCCCGGCTACACTCTTAGGTTTAGTACTCTGTTGCTTTGCTTCAACAACAACCGGTTCCGATTTTTTGGAGCTTGTTGCTGTTTTGGGATTCTGAGAAAGAGCCTGTTCGTCAAGTATCTTATATATGATATCCTGCTTAGCTAATCTCTTAAAATTTTCAATGTTAAGTTTTTCAGCTATGTCCCTTAATTCAGGCATCAGCATCTCATTTAACTGAAGTATGTCGTACATAAAAGGTATAAAATTAAGAATTGTAAGGTTGAGAAATTGAAAGAATGTTTTTTGAACACACTATAATATTATATAGTCAAATATTGTTTCCGAAAACGGTTTGAATAATGATAAAATAGTGTGAAATGAAAATGCTTAAAGGAAGACTTCAAACAGCACGCCACAAAATTACAAAATATTTTGAATCTAATAGTATCTTTGAGCGTACAAAATTTTATACGAATTCACATTTTTTTTGTTCTACCTTAATGGTTAAATATATTTTTACATCTAATACTAATTCATTAATATGTTACAAGTCAGTGTTTTAAGAGAAAATAAAGAAAAAGTGATCCAGGGTTTGAAGAAAAGAAATTTCTCTGATCAGGATCTTGTAATAATTGATACCATCATCGTTCTTGATGACGAACGCAAATTGATTCAAAAATCACTCGATGACAAACTAAACATCTCAAATCAGGTAGCTGCAAAAATAGGCCAGCTCATCAAGAATGGTGAAAAGGGTGCTGCAGAAGCAGCGAAATCGGAAGTAGCAAGTCTGAAAAAAGATATTCAGCAAGAAGAGGAAAAGATGCGTACTGTAAGCACACAACTCGAAACACATCTGCTCAATCTGCCCAATGTACCGCACGATTCGGTACCTCCGGGCAAAAGTGCTGATGATAATTTTGTCTTCCAAGACTGGCCGCAAGCATTGCCGGAGTTGCCCGATACTGCCCTACCTCACTGGGATCTTGCCAAAAAGTATGATATATTTGACCTGGAGCTCGGCACTAAGATAACAGGTGCCGGCTTTCCTGTTTACAGAAAAAAAGGAGCAAGACTACAACGTGCTCTAATAAATTTTTTCCTCGACCAAGCCACTAATGAGGGTTTTGAAGAAATCATTCCCCCATTAATGGTAAATGAAGCATCGGCACGCGGTACAGGTCAGATTCCGGACAAAGAAGCCCAGATGTACTACATAGAACGTGATGACCTCTACATGATACCGACTGCCGAAGTACCAGTCACCAATATTTATAGAGATGTCATCCTCAATGAAGACCAATTTCCTGTAAAAATGACCGGATATACTCCTTGCTTTAGACGTGAGGCGGGTTCGTACGGGGCGCATGTACGTGGCCTTAACCGTGTTCATCAGTTCGATAAGGTTGAGATTGTAGTCTTAGAGCATCCAGACAGGTCGTACCAGATGCTACAACAGATGATTGCCCACGTATCTGGCCTTATGGAAAAACTCGAACTGCCTTACAGGATACTGCACTTGTGCGGTGGCGACATGGGTTTTGCATCAGCATCCACCTACGACTTCGAAGTGTATTCAGCTGCACAGAAAAGATGGCTTGAGGTCAGTTCTGTTTCAAATTTTGAAAGCTTTCAGGCCAATCGACTCAAACTGCGCTTCAGAGATGGTTCGAAGAAAACCCAGTTGGCACATACTCTCAATGGTAGTGCACTCGCACTAGCAAGGATAGTAGCCGCCCTGCTTGAAAACAACCAGACACCTGAAGGCATACGCATACCAGATATCCTTGTGCCTTATACCGGATTCAAAATTCTGAACTAAATTCAATGGATGACGTAAACAATAAAATATTGTAAAAACGTTTATAAGCATTAAACAACCTTATCACATTGAAGAATTTCCTTGTAATCATCTTATTATTAGCAGGCTCCGGCTATCTTTCTGCCCAGCGGGGCTGGGAACTAGGGGGAATGGCAGGTGTAAGCAATTATTTTGGCGACCTAAACTCAAATTACGGTCTCAACCACATTGGTCCTTCTGCCAGGTTGTTTGCCAGATATAATTTCAACACAAGACTTTGCCTGAAATTTGCGGCATCCTATGCTCGTGTAGCTGGTTATGACTCCGATTCTGACAACACATTCGAAAAACAGCGCAATTTGAGCTTTGCAAGCAACATCTTTGATGGGGCAGCAGAATTCGAATTTAACTTCATGCCTTATGTGCATGGTAGCGCATACAATAATTTTACACCTTACGGCTTTCTAGGGCTTGCCGCCTTCAAATTTAACCCAAAAACAAAATATGAAGATAAATGGTACGAGCTACAGCCGCTTGGTACCGAAGGTCAGTTCCTCGGTCAGGAATATTCATTACTCCAATTGGGTTTTGCATACGGTCTGGGCCTTAAATGGGACATCAACTACGACTGGAGCATCAATGTTGAGCTGGCGTCTCGTTATCTATTTACAGACTATCTTGATGATGTCAGTACCATTTATCCCGATGCAAAAGATGTTCAGCGTCTGCATGGCGATATTGCAGCGGCCCTAGTTGACAGGTCTGGCGAACTGGGCATAGAACCACCCATCGGGCAAAAGGGAAGACAACGCGGCAACAGTAAGGACAACGACAGCTATCAGATGCTTACGGTAGGTCTTTCCTACTATTTCGGTACCATCCGCTGTCCGTCTATTTCAAATTACTATTAAGTTTTAACCAAACAAACCGTATTTGAGTATGCAGTATATGGCACGAAAACCATCTTTCCATCCTATTTTCTTGCCTTCTTCATACGAACGTCCATAATAAGAAATACCTACTTCATATATCCTGATACCTTTTAATTTGGCTATTTTGGAAGTTACTTCGGGTTCAAAACCAAATCGGTTTTCATTGAGTTTTATATTTTTAACAATATCTGCCTTGAAGAGTTTGTAGCAGGTTTCCATGTCTGTCAGGTTGAGGTTGGTAAACATATTAGACAGGAAAGTCAGAAATTTATTGCCAATCGAGTGCCAGAAAAACAGAATCCGATGAGGCTTACCACCCATAAACCTCGATCCGTAAACAATGTCGGCAAATCCACTCAGAATAGGTTTGAGCAGAATATTGTATTCTTCCGGATCATACTCTAAGTCGGCATCCTGTATAATGATGTAGTCTCCGGTAGCTTTTTCTATGCCGGTATGCAGAGCAGCGCCTTTTCCACGATTAACATCATGTTTGAAATACTGTATCGGTATGCCGGGGTTTTGTGTCATATACCTTTGAATGGCGCCTTCGGTATCATCTTTAGAACAATCATTGATGATCAAAATCTCTTTTTCGATATTCTCAATTAATACCACAGCCTTCACTTTATCCAATATGTGGTGGATGGTTTTTTCTTCATTATATGCAGGAATGACTATTGAAAGTTTTTGTGGCATAACTATTAGATTCTAGCCTTTTGCGTGGCTATGATTGTATTTTTTAGGGTGAAAAAAATTTTAAAACAAACGTTCGGGCTAAATGGCCGACTGCAAAAATATGAGATTTATCCTTAATAATTAATCTGAAACTATTTTATCATAGTTTTTGGGGAATAATATTATCCGACCAGCCCGAATATACCTAACTTTGCTCCCTCATTTAACAAAATGCCTGTACTCAGGTATCAAAAAACACATCATTAATTTCGATTTATGAGCCACGAATTTCATGTACTTACCATTGGCAATATTTCTAAGGAGACGCCTGATACTGTAACACTCCATCTTAACGTACCTGAGTCACTTGAAGAAAAATTCAGATTTCGCAGCGGGCAGTTTCTTACCCTACGGTTTATGCTTAAAGGCAAGGAAGAACGCAGGTCGTATTCCATCTGTACAGCCGCATTCGAAAACAAATTAAGCATAACCGTAAAGAGAGTAATGGGCGGCCTGGTAAGCACATATATTGTTGAAAACCTAAAAGCAGGAGACACGATTGAAGTGATGGCACCTGAAGGCAAATTTGCACTGAACTCCGATTATAATATTGGCAAAAGCTATTATTTCGTAGCAGCCGGCAGTGGTATCACTCCGGTAATATCGCATATCAAAACGCTTCTGGAAGAAGAGCCACAAAGCAGCCTGTTTCTGCTCTATGGCAACAGAAATGAACAATCCATCATTTTCAGACAACAACTCGATTCGCTACAGAAGTACTATAGTGGGCAGCTACACATTGAGTATGTACTAAGCCAACCAAAACGTGAAAAACCATCCGGACTTGGAGGATTTTTCTCTAAAGGGACCATATCATGGCAAGGTAAAACCGGTAGAATAAATGCCAAAATGCTCGAAGAATTTATGAGTGAATACCCACCACGCCATAAAGTGTCGGAATATGTGCTTTGCGGGCCCGGTCAGATGATAGATGACGTCACATCCTATATTAAACATCTAGGCATTGACAAAAAACACATTCACGCAGAGTACTTCACCACAGATAATACTCCTGACCATATTTCTGACAAGTCATCTGTAGAAGCAACGCTTGTAGCCAAACTAAACGGAAATGTAACCGAAACCAGTCTGCCTGCCGGTAAAACCATTCTCGATAAGTTGATTGATATGAAGAAAGATCCGCCGTATTCTTGTAGGGCTGGTTCGTGTTCTACATGTATGGCTAAGGTCATCAGCGGTACAGTAGAAATGAAGGTATGCCATGCCCTCACCGATGAGGAGATTGAAGAAGGCTATATACTTACCTGTCAATCTCTTGCCACATCATCAAGCGTAGAGGTAGATTATGATGTTTAAGAAAAATTTTCATAAAGCATCTCATTAATTTTCATACTTTTGTAAAGCTTTCTTACATTATTTTTAATAAAATTTTTCACCAAATGCTTAAAAAAATATACCTGATCGCCATCGGATTATTGATATTTTCTGTAGGAGCTATCGCCCAAAACACACTTCGTCCGACTACCAAGACATCTGCTGACGGCAAATACCAATGGGTCGAGGTAGAAGGAGACCTGACCAAGTCACGTTTTTATACACTCAATAACGGCCTTACCGTCATACTTTCAGAAAATCATCTCGAACCAAGGATCATGTCACTTATTACTACCAAAGCAGGCAGTAAAAATGACCCTCACGACCACACCGGACTTGCACACTATCTCGAACACATGCTGTTCAAAGGTACTGACCGCTTCGGCACACTTGATTATGAAAAAGAAAAGATACAACTGGACCGTATAGACGCTCTTTATGACCAGTATAATAAGCAGACGGATGCAGCAGTACGTAAGGCCATCTATCACCAGATAGACTCGGTGTCCGGTGAAGCAGCCAAATATGCCATTGCAAACGAATACGACAAAATGATGTCAAGCCTTGGCTCCAATATGACCAATGCTTTTACTTCATTCGAGAATACTACATACATGGAGAATATTCCTTCGAACAATCTTGACAAATTTCTTGCTGTACAAGCGGAAAGATTCAGACATCCTGTGCTTAGATTGTTCCATACCGAGCTAGAGGCTGTGTATGAAGAGAAAAATATTAGTCTTGATGATGGCAACTCAAAAGTGTACGAGGCAATGTTTGCCAGCCTATTCAAAAACCATACCTATGGCACACAGACCACCATCGGTACCATCGAACACCTCAAAAACCCTTCGCTTACAGAGATCCGGAAATATTTTTACAATTATTATGTGCCGAATAATATGGCCATTATTCTCACAGGCGACTTCAACTCGGATGAAGTAATACGACAAGTGGACAGACACTTCGGTCAATGGCAGCCAAAACAAGTTCCCGAATTTACATTTACACCCGAAAAACCACGTACCCAGATAGAAAGAATCGATGTGACAAGCCCGGATGAAGAAGGAGTAGCTATAGGATTTATCATGCCCAATACAAATGACAAGGAATCTGTTATTGCAAATTTGGTAAGTAATATATTGTACAATGGCAAAACCGGACTCATCGACAAAAACCTGGTACTTCAACAAAAAGTACTTGAAGCATTTGGTTTCAACGAATCACTCAAGGACTATGGTATATTTTATCTTGGCGGAAGACCACTCGACGGACAAAGCCTAAAGCAGGTTGAAGAATTGATAATAGCACAGATAAATGACCTTAAAAACGGAAAATTTGACGAAGAACTCATAACCGGCATTATAAACAACGAAAAAGTATCAAAGATAAAAGAACGCGAAAGCCCGATGAATATGGCATTCATACTCAATGACATCTTCGTAACCGGCAAGCCATGGGAAAAGTATCTACAAAGCGTTGACGACATGAGTAAGATAACAAAACAGGATGTCGTCAATTTTGCAAAAAAATGGTTTGGTGATAATTATACTGTTGTTTATAAACATACCGGTATCGACAAAAATGTAATCAAGGTCGATAAACCTGAAATAACACCGGTACCTGTCAACCGTGAGTCGCAGTCGGCCTTCCTGAAACAGATTATCGAATCACCATCCAAACCAATTGCCCCGGTATTCCTTGATTATGACAAAGACATTCAGAAAACGGAACTAAAGAAAGATTTGCCACTATGGTACGTAAAAAACGAGTTGAATGATTTGTTCAGCGCTTATTATGTGCTTGATATGGGCAAGGAAAATATGGCGAAACTTCCCCTTGCTGTCGAATATCTGAAATACATCGGTACATCAAAAATGACAAACGAACAGTTCAACAAAGAATTGTTCAAACTCGCTGTTGACTTTAGTGTATTTGCAGGAGACGATCAGGTATATATAAGCTTCAGCGGGCTTAATGAAAATTTTGAAAAAGCAATAAAACTCGTAGAAACTCTACTCAACGACCCAAAAGCCAATCAGGAAGCACTCAACAAACTCATAGATGCCACCATCAAAAGCAGAAATGATGCAACACTTAACAAAGGAGCCATTTTCTGGGGCGGACTTGAAAATTATGCAGACTACGGAAGTAAAAATCCTTTCAATGATGTCATTTCGAATGCTGATCTGAAAAAAATAAAAGCCGAAGAACTTACTGCTATCATAAAAAGCCTGACAAGCTATAAGCATAAGGTATTTTATTATGGTCCAAAACCATTTAACAGCCTTACTAGTAGCCTTACTGCCAACCACAAAACACCAAAAATACTTAAAAACTATCCGGCGGCAAAGGTGTATCCAAAAGTACAACCGCAGGAAAATACCATTTACTTCGTTAATTACGATATGGTACAGGCAGAAATAGGCATGAATAGATGGGGCCAGGCATTTGACCAAAACCTGCTACCGAAGGTAAGGGCATTCAACGAATATTATGGTGGTGGTATGGGCTCCGTTGTGTTTCAGGACATCCGCGAGTCAAAGGCCCTTGCTTACTCTTCATACGCCAGCTATGGCACACCTTCAAAAAAAGAAGATCCGTTCAGTGCCACATTTTATGTAGGTACACAATCTGACAAGCTTCATCAAGCCATCACAGCTATGAACGACTTACTGCAAAACATGCCCGAATCTGAGAAATTGTGGGAGATATCCAAACAATCTATCAAACAAGGAATAGAGACCAAACGTATTACCAAAACAGGTATTCTGTTCAATTACCAGAATGCCCTCAAACTAGGCATGAACACCGACTCAAGAAAGCTCATCTACAACCAGATAGATCAAATAAGCCTGGCTGATATTAAAAAATTTGAAGAAGAAAACCTGAAAAACAAAAAATGGAACATCAAGCTCATTGGCTCTAAAGATAAAATCAAGCTCGAAGAATTGAAAAAATACGGAAAAGTAGTAGAGTTGAGTATGAAAGACATCTTTGGCTATGATGTAGAATCAACCGTCAAACCTTAACTATCTCAGGCAACTGATTTATTGATAGTTTTCATGGTTTAAAATATAAATACATTTCCCGAAACCTCTGGCTTACAAGTTTCGGGATTTTTTTTCTGTGTTGAAATCTGCTGTTTATACTCGATTCAGGCAGTCATTTTATATCTTTGGTATTTAATGTCAGAGAAATGAAATACAATGTAATAGTAATAGGAGGAGGTGTGGTGGGTCTTGCATCCGCCTACCGCATTCTCGTACAACAGCCGGGTACCAAACTGTGCATACTGGAAAAAGAAGCGGCAATAGCACTACATCAGACCGGAAATAACAGTGGTGTCATACACAGCGGTATATATTACAAGCCCGGTAGTTTGAAAGCAATCAATTGTAAAACAGGTTACAGCCAACTGCTGCAGTTTGCAGCAGAACATAGCATACCACATGATATTTGCGGAAAAATAATAGTTGCTACCAATAAATCAGAACTCCAGGCATTAGATAATATATACCACAGAGGTCTGGCCAACGACCTCAAAGGCATATACAAAATGAATCCCGACGAAGTAAAGGAACGCGAACCACACGTAAAGGCTGAAGCGGCTATTTGGGTACCACAGACAGGCATTATTGACTATAAAGAATTTTCTGCCAGACTTTTGCAACTTATCCAGCACCAAGGTGGTGAAATTTTTCTGAATAATAAGGTAGAAAAAATCGAAAACGATCAATCAAGTTTTAAGATTACAACGTCCCGTGCCGTATACATAACATCGTTCGTCATCAACTGTGCCGGACTATACTCCGACCACATAGCTCAGATGACCGGACAGGCTCAGGACCTTCAGATTATACCATTCAGGGGAGAATATTTTATGCTTAAACCCGAAAAAGAATATCTGGTTAACAACCTGATTTATCCCGTACCCGATCCGAATTTTCCTTTCCTTGGCGTACATTTTACAAGGTTGATCCATGGCGGACGAGAGGCCGGACCCAATGCCGTTCTTGCATTCAGAAGAGAAGGTTACAACAAATCAGATATTCATTTCAGGGAGCTTTTTGACATCCTGCGCTTTCCCGGTTTTCATAAAATCATGAAAAAATACTGGAGAGAGGGTTTGGGTGAAATGTACAGATCGTGGTCAAAAACCGCATTTACAAAAGCACTGCAAAAACTCATTCCCGACATACAGAAAGAAGACCTTGTCCGGGGTGGTTCAGGAGTAAGAGCACAAACAGTTGATATCGAAGGGAATCTTTCAGACGATTTTGTAATATTTGACCAACCCGGTGTGCTGAATGTCTGTAATGCGCCATCGCCGGCAGCTACGTCTTCACTTTCAATAGGCAGTACCATTGCCAACAGTTATTTTAAAAACAAAAAAAGATGAAGTTAAAATTCATTACCATTCTGCTAAGCTTTATTGGACTCATTAGTTTCCATCATTTCGCAGATGCCCAAGAAACGTTTAAAGAGATTAGACTGGATGATTGGATGGTTTCTAAAACCAACCGCGACATGTGGTTTCCTGCAAAGGTACCTGCTTCTGTACATACAGCTATGTATGAAGCAAAACGAATTCCCGATCCATTCAAAGGAGATATAGAAGAGAGATTGCAATTTATAGGGCAAAGCGATTGGACATACCAGACTACGCTTCACATAACTGAACAACAGCTAAAAGCAGCCCAAATACTTCTCGAATTTAAAGGATTGGATACTTATTCAGACATTTACATCAATAACAAAAAAACATTTACAACGGATAATATGTTCAGGACATGGCAGTTCGACATAAAATCATTCATACACACCGGCGATAATGAGATCAAGCTAATATTTCATGCCCCTCTGGTTTTTTCAGAGAAATATCAGGAATCATTAAACATCGATTTTCCGGGTGGTCCGCGTGTCTGGGCGCGCAAAGCGCAATATCAGTTTGGCTGGGACTGGGCACCGACATATTTGACCATGGGTATCTGGCGGCCGGTGTACGTTAAGTTTGCATATCAGCCTTATATAACTGCAACAGACATCAATTACCGCATCGAAGGTACGACTGCTGATATTGAAATTTCTGCTGATATTATGAGTTTCTCAAAAATACATTACCATACCGAAGCTCAGATTGCGGGACAAAGCCAGAAAAAAGCGATTGAACTTAAAGAAGGCTTGAACAAAGTCAATTTCAGTTTTAAGATAGAAAATGTTGAACTCTGGTGGCCAAACGGCATGGGCGAGCAGAAGATGTACCATTACCAAGTGGCCATTGGCAAGAAAAAAGTAGGCGAACAAGTTGTGAATGGAAAAACAGGGTTCAGGAAAGTAGAACTAATAACCATTGCTGACAAAGCAGGTGAAAGTTTCTATTTTAAAATTAATAATAGACCTGTCTTTGCAAAAGGAGCCAACTATGTACCTGCAGATGCTTTCCCTGAACAAATTACAGACACACGATTGACAGCTTTGTTGTCTGATGCAAAAAAATCAAATTTCAACATGCTACGTGTTTGGGGAGGTGGCATCTATGAAAGTAATCGGTTCTATGAATTGTGTGATTCACTTGGACTCATGATCTGGCAGGACTTTATGTTTGCGTGTGCTATGTACCCGGGAGAGGAGTTTTTTCTGGAGAATATTAGGAAAGAGGCTGAAGAAAATGTAGAAAGAATAGCCCGACACCCTTGTGTTGTACTTTGGTGCGGTAACAATGAAAATGCCGAAGGATGGGCACGTTGGGGTTGGCAAGACAAGCTCTCTACCGAGCAAAAAAAATACCTTGAAACAGCCTACAGCAAGGTATTTGACGAAATTCTGCCTCAGACTGTAAGGCAATACGGAAAAAAAATACCCTACTGGGAATCATCACCAAAATTCGGGCGAGGTGACATCCGACACCGGTTTGAAGGTGATGCACACTATTGGGGTGTTTGGCATGACGGTGAAGATTTCAGTAAATATGAAGAAAAGGTACCAAGATTTATGTCGGAGTTCGGATTCCAGTCATATCCTGAAATGAGCACCATTCGATATTTTTCCGGTATGGAGCTAAAACAAGATGAGCCAAGTATGCTGGCCCACCAGAAACATCCACGTGGCAACCAGCTTATTGACCAATACATCAGAAGAACATTCAATCCGGCAGATGATTTTGAATCATTTGTCTATCTGTCGCAAGTAATACAAGCCGAAGGAGTAGGTCGTGGTATAGCCGCTCAGCGTACTGCAATGCCTTTTTGTATGGGCAGCCTTTACTGGCAATTGAACGATTGTTGGCCAGCAATCTCCTGGAGCAGTATTGATTATTTTGGTAAATGGAAACCATTGCAATACAAAGCCAAAGAACTGTTCAAGCCGGTCATAGTCAATACTCGGGTGCAAAATGATAAAATTACGACCAACATCGTTTCTGACATCGATAGTACACTTAGTCTTGACCTTGAGATATTGGTTTATACAACTGATGGCACACTGGTTAATAAAATCCCGCAGGACATAAACATTACTTCCGCCGGTTCAGTTCAGGTTTTCGAGAATAATATTTCAGAAGAAACAAAAAAATTTGGTGCCGCCAATCTGTGCTATGTAAGCAGACTTTATAACCGATCAAAAACAATTATCTCCGAAGATTGTGATTTCGCAGTGTTGCCCAAAGATTTGAATCTGTCAAAAGATAAGCTGACATTTACAGTTAAGGAAATACCCGAAGGGTATTTAATAGAAATAACATCAACTGTAGTTAATCCGGGTGTATTTCTTACCACCGATCTCAGAGGAACATTTAGTGATAATTATTTCAACATGCTACCAGGAACCAAAACAGTTACATTCAAGACCGACGAGCCTTCTAAAAATCCTGAAAAAGCCTTTCAAGTAATGACTTGGACAAAAGCAACCAAATAATCATCTAATCATGATTAGCAATATATGAACATATACACCCATGTTATTTTGTGGAGTAATCAAACCAAGTTGCATACGCAAGTGATATCAAGAAAAGCCAATTTGTATAAGATTTAATCTACATTTATTTCAAATCTTGTACCTGATTTTAGGTAGATTTGCAAAATGGCAAAGAAGAAGGGATTCAAGAAGGCATTCAGAAAGGTATTCAGAAAGGGAAGATTGAAGTAATCCTGACCGGCTTTGACAATGGTGCCAATATTGCATTTTTGAGCACAATAACGCATTTAAGCGAAGCTGAGGTTACAGAAATATTGGAGAAACACGGTAAGATATAAGTGTGCCTTAATATTTTTCTTCTTAATGAATTTCTTCAGGCCTTTTCTAATATTACCGCATAACCCTGCCCCACACCTATACACATAGTTACAAGTGCATATCTGGCATTGCGCCTGGATAGTTCAATAGAAGCTGAGTGGAGTATCCGGGTACCAGACATTCCAAGTGGATGACCAATAGCTATTGCACCTCCGTTAGGATTTATTCGTTCATCTTTATCCTCCAAGCCGAGGCTCCTGGTACAAGCCAGAACCTGTGCTGCAAACGCTTCATTAATTTCGATAATATCCATCTGAGCCAAGCTCAAACCCGCTCTGCTGAGTGCCAGCCTGGATGCTTCTACAGGCCCGATTCCCATAATAAATGGTTCCACTCCTGCAACTCCACTTGATACTATCCTAGACAAAGGTTTCAAATTATTCTTTTTGATAAAATCTTCAGATGCTGTAAGTAATGCAGCAGCTCCATCATTTAATCCTGAAGAATTACCGGCTGTGACACTGCCACCTGCTTCTGCTTTTCTAAATGCTGGGTTTAGTCTGGAGAGTATTTCTGCTGTAGTTGACGGTTTAATGAACTCATCGGCATCAAAGAGAATGGTTTCTTTAGCTTTCTTAACTTCTATGGGTACAATTTCAATGCCCAACCTGCCGGAGTGTCGTGCTGCAGCTGCCTTTTCTTGTGACCAGAGTGCAAAAGCATCCTGATCATCCCTTGAGATTCCGAATTTTTGTGCCAGATTTTCCGCAGTATTGCCCATGCTGTCGGTGCCATACATACGTTGCATTTCTTTATTAATAAACCTCCAGCCGAAGCTAGTGTCGTGCATTTCTGCATCCCTGCCGAATGGTGTAGATGCTTTGGATATAACCCACGGGCCGCGAGTCATATTCTCTACTCCACCTGCTATAAAAGCCTCTCCTTCATCAGACCTGATGGCACGACATGCATGAATAACTGCCGACATACCGGAAGCACAAAGTCGATTGACCGTTTCGCCAGGTACTGTATATGGAATACCTGCGAGCAGGAGTGCCATTCGTGCTACATTTCTATTGTCTTCACCAGCCTGATTGGCACAACCCATTATCACATCAGAAATCTCTCCCGGATCGATACCCGGAAGTTTCTTTACTAGTTCTCTTATTACATGTGCTGCCATATCGTCTGCACGGGTATGTGCCAGGCTTCCTCCAAAAGAGCCAACTGCAGTACGTACGCCATCAATAATGAACGCTTGTTTCATAAATTTAATAATTCAAGAACGGAAGGTACGAATTTTTCGAAAATTATCCATTCAGGCTAAGTATTTTGATTTCGACCCGTTGGTTTTTCTTTCTGCCATCAACGGTCTTGTTAGTTGCCAATGGCAATCGTTTTCCATAGCCTTTATACCTCAACCGGGCAGGTTGTACTCCAACATTTATCAGAAAATCATAAATAGACTTAGCGCGAGCAGTGGATAGTCTGTCACAGAATTCGTCATCAGGAATACCATTTGTATGACCTCCGATTTCAACTATCAATTTCGGATTATCTTCCATAAAGCCTGCAAGATCATTCAATGCTGGAAGCGATTCTTTGCTGAAATTTGCAGAATCTGCAGCAAAGTACAACTTGTCTATCCTGATAGTCTGCCCCTCTTTTAAATCTTTTGAATTGATGGAAGATAAATTGGATTCAGCTTGTTTAGGTTGAGTCTGTGCGACTACCGGAGTAGCAGGTTTTGGCTGAGCTGGTTTAGCCGGTGCTTTTGGACTGGGCTTCTTAACTGCTGCAGCTATAGGTTCATTGCAATTAAATTCTACAATAGAGGAAGCTTTGTCCACCAAAATATTTCCGTTATATGGAAACAAAATAGGTGTTTCGTAAAATGCTTCCAACATAATATAACTCACTTGTGCTTTTGGCTTAAACTGGAACTCAAATCTGGTCCAGGCTGTATTGTTCACCAGTGGTGAAGCATCCAGAAGCTCTAGCTTGCCACAATAGGTATTTCCTCCCCAAATGCGGAGTTGGATGCGGCGGGTAAAAGGCACCAAATCAAACCTGTTATTGCTGACTGCACTTGTATATGTATCCGACCGGCAGAGATATATTGAAAAATTGTAACACTTGCCCGGTTTTAATGGTTCAGACAATCTTTGTGAGACCGATTCCCATGTATTGTTCTCACGTGCAACCATCCCCAAAAATGTTTTGCCGTCATAAGGCGTTGTTCTAACATTAAAATATGGTTGGCCGGGATCAGGTGAAGGATGGATGTCAGGTGGCGATTCGCTAGGAAAAAAATTTCTCCCGCAATCATACCAACCTTCAACAGAACTATTACGGATACCTACATGTGGGTAATCCTCAAACGACGGATTATCCAAAAATATTTCTGCAGGCTTTGAAGTAGTATTGTGTTGCTGCGAATATCCAAAGTTGGACATTAGGTTCAATAATAATATTCCAAAAATCAGTTTTTTCGTCATGTAAGGACAAAATATTTTAAATAAAATGCACCACAAGTGTAATGTAGAAATCGCACCGGATATTTCAGTACAACAGCACTTTAACAATTATTTAAATGCATTGAAGCCTGTAACATCCATACCTGTAATAAGCAAATGAATATCGTGTGTACCTTCATAGGTAAGCACTGTCTCGAGATTCATCATGTGTCGCATTACAGGATACTCGTTGGTGATACCCATGCCTCCGTGTATCTGTCTTGCCTCTCTTGCTATTTCGAGTGCCATATTAACGTTATTGCGCTTGGCCATGGATATCTGTGCCGGTGTTGCCCTGCCTTCATTGGCCAGTACACCAAGCCTCCAGGTAAGCAACTGTGCCTTGGTGATCTCGGTGATCATTTCTGCAAGTTTTTTTTGTGTAAGCTGAAATCCACCGATTGGTTTGCCAAACTGTATGCGTTCTTGCGAGTATCTCAATGCCGAATCGTAGCAATCAAGTGCAGCACCTATAACGCCCCAGGCAATACCATACCTCGCCTTTGACAGACAACTGAGCGGTCCTTTCAACCCTTGAATATTAGGAAGAATGTTTTTCTTTGGCACACGCACGTCTTCGAACACGAGCTCACCGGTAATGGAAGCACGAAGCGACCATTTGCCGTGAATTTCCGGAGCTGTGAAACCTTTCATCCCTTTCTCAACTATCATTCCTCTGATGATGCCTTGTTCGTCTTTTGCCCATACTACTGCAATATCAGCGACAGGGCTATTGGTTATCCACATCTTGGCCCCGTTGAGTATGTAAGCGTCACCGTCATCAACAATATTGCTGATCATACCTTCCGGATTTGATCCATGATCTGGCTCTGTAAGCCCGAAACAGCCTATATATTCGCCGCTTGCTAACTTTGGCAGGTAATGTCTCTTCTGTTCTTCCGATCCAAATTTATAAATCGGATACATCACCAGCGAACCTTGTACGGATGCCATTGAACGGATACCCGAGTCGCCTCTTTCAAGTTCCTGCATGATTACACCATACGCTATTTCGTCCATGCCGCCACAACCATATTCGGCAGGAAGGCTCGGCCCAAAGGCACCTATCTCTGCCAGACCTTTGAATAAATGTTTAGGACACTCGGCCTTGTTGGCATAATCTTCGATAATCGGGCTCACTTCTTGTTTTACCCATGATCGCACAGCATCTCTTGCCAAGAGGTGATCTTGTGTGAGGAGTTCATCCATAAGGTAATAATCATGATGCTGATAACGGTCTTCGCGTGAAGATGTTGTGGTTCCTCGAGCTGATGATGTCTTCATATCCATTTTTTCAAATTTGTGTGCAAAATTAATAAAAAATACTGTCAGTTGCTAACTAAAAAATCATAATCAGAATATTTAATATCGAATCAATCAAAATCATTTTAAAAATTTTGTGACAACTATCAATACATGGTATTTTCAAAATATATTTCATCTGATTATTATGTCTCGAACCAAAATCAGACAAAAAATTATAAGAATCTACGTATTTTGTGCCATTAAGTCAACTGAAAATGGGAAAACTCGCTATAGAGGGAATGAAATTCTATGCCTACCATGGGCATTATGAAGCTGAAAATATCATTGGCAACAACTATGTGGTAGATGTGTATTTCGACATGGATCTGGAAAGGGCAGGAAAGTCGGACAAAATTGGTGATACGGTCAATTACGAAGTTGTGTATCGTATCTGTGCCGAGACGATGGAATTCCAGTTTGAGCTGATAGAGAAGGTAGGTCAATACATCCTGGATGAAATAACGCAGATGTTATCTGAAAAAAAGGACAGATTATCTCCTGTAAAGGTATTGGTTCGTGTAAGGAAGATGCATCCGCCCTTGGACGGCTATGTTGAGAGTACCTTTGTGGAGATGGAGGCTGTATGCTGAACAGTTATTACAATAAGGCTTTACGTTTGTGATTATTTCGGGATAACCAATTGGATCGCTAAGGCTAAGTTGACCAGATGCAGTTCGGGTAAATGCATTTGGCATTCCTAAAAATGATGTAAAACGCTTTTGCAGCTTGGCGAAGGTGGGGCTATCTAACAATGTTGTTGATACGAAGCACAGAAGATGAATTTTGCATGTCCGTTGATACGCAGCCGTTCACCCGCTCTCTTGCCTTTTTGTTTGTTAGCAGAAGCCCTTCTTTTTTACTCAATATGCTTGAATTAAAACCTCTGTTGGTATATGTAATTTATCAGTTAATTTTCTAATCATTCCAATCGTTAATTTTCGTTTTTTGCTTAGAATTTCACTGGCTCTACTTTTTGATTCAATAACTTTGGCTAAATCATTTTGTGAATAATTTAGTTGTTCCATTCTGAATTTAATTGCTTCGATTGGATCTGGGAGGTCTATTGGGAAGAATTCGCTTTCATAATTCTCAATTAAGATACCTAGGATTTCCAATTCATCACCTTCTTTTGTTTCTGGTTTTGCATCGAATATTTGCTCAAGCCTTTTCAAAGCTTGATTATAATCGCTTTCTGTTTTTATTGGTTTTAATTTCATCATTTTAAATTTTATTTGCATCTATTTTGTCATATTCAGCGTGAGTTCCGATAAATCGAATCCACATCATTTGATAATCGAAATTTATTTTCACAATTAGACGATAATTATTTCCTTTTATGTTAAAACAGACTCTGTTGTCTTCTAAAATACTTACACTTGGATATTCATTTTTTAATTCATTTAATTTTTCCCAAGTTCCTTTATCAGCCTCTTTATACCACGCTTTTAATTGTTGTTCGCAACTGGAGTGTTTTTCACAAAACTCACGCAATATTTTTTTTGCTATTACTCTCAATTATTATTTTTTACAAAGATAATAATAAGTTCCCATAACGGGAAATAAAATTAATGAATTTATGTATTTTTTTGAGGTGAGGTTTCTACCAACGGCAGTCTGTGAAAAAAATATTTCAAAAATTTTACCAAAAATACAAAAACATTTCGTAATTTCAAGGCATAGTGTAAATCATACAAAAATGCATGGCTTACCAGGTCTTGACCGTTCCCAAATCACATT
>JAIBCG010000067.1 GCA_019694295.1 Saprospiraceae bacterium | reverse complement strand
CTATCAAAATTAAGGATAGTAACATACGCAATGTATAAATAAATTTTGTGTAGTCGGGACGACGTATTACATTTGAATGCTAATAATTCGTCGGCACATGACCTCTATCTGACTGTAAAGCTAAAGATGAACCGGGAATATACTTTTAACATAGCCTAAAAATTAATTAACCAAAAGACCATGCAGATTCAGGCATATCAGTTTGTAAAATACGATGAACACACTACAATCGAACAGATAGAAAGAGTGCACGATACAGGGGCTGTGGTTTGTTTTGATTTTGAAGATGGTATGCTCAATCCATTTACTCCTGAAGAATCTGCTACCATTAAAGCCAAGGCAAGATCCATTTTCATTCGTTTGTATGCTGCCATACTGGCAAGTGGCAAATACATCAACATTGGTGTAAGAATAAATCATCATCATACATCACATTTTGAGCTTGATTTGTTAGCACTAGCCGGTAAAAGTTTTGACGCTGTTTTCTTACCCAAAACAGAATGTGCAGATGATATGAACCATTTCCTGAAATCTTTCAAGGCTTACAAAATAGGGTTTAAATACTTGATACCGATAGTGGAGTCAAAACAAGGAATGGAGAATCTTCAGACTATCCTACAAGCATCGCCAATGGTTAGTAAGGTGGCATTTGGTCATTGCGATTATAATCTTGATATTGGTGCATATCCGTTTTTTCACCAAGACAGTCTCGAATATTGGAAATGGATAAATGCGTTGAAGGCAGGTATGGGAAAAGCAGAGGTACAAATCATCAATTCACCCTTTCTGGATACCGGTGATGAAGCATTCTTTTGTAAAATATTGAGTTACATTGCCAATTGCGGACAACAATTTTGCGGTCAGGTTACCCTTACAACCAGACAGTCGGTCTTATGCAGGGAAATAACGATTTCAACAGAAAATTTCATCAAAAGCCTACACAACCGGCACAAAATAGCTGTGGATAAATCCGTGGCATGGCAGCTTGCTGAAGAATTTGAGTCGTCCAATAAGCAAAAAGGTCTTACAAGGAACAAGCAAAAATTCATCTCACTCCAGGAATACCTCGCCTCCAAAAAGTTTTTGAGTGACACAAGGCCTGTATTCGAATTTTGTTTTGTAGGTGGGTGTTTTCCGGTACAGAATGATATTGTTTATGAAAATCTTTTTCATCAATTGTTGAAGAGAAATATCGAACAAACTCAGAGCATTAAATTCAATGTCAATATCATCAGGTATGAAAGCTTTGGTACAGTAACAGACAAGTTAAAAGCATTTTCTTCTCAAAAAAAACCCGATTTGGTGGTGTTCCATGTACGACCTGAACCATACTTAAGACTGGTAAAGTTGCTGTATAAATATGTTGACCACCAAGGCGTGAAACACTGGTCGTTCAATCTGCCTTTTCTGAATATTCTGAAGTCAGAAAAGTACGACATGCTCGATGCCGGAAGAATATATCAGGTCAACAATATACAAAGGAAATCCATCCTCCATCAATTACTCATTAGCTTTAATTATTTGGCCGGTTGCTTGATAGGGAATAAGCATTTTGCGCTAAAAAAATATCTGCAAACTGTGCATTCTATTCTTGATTATTGTAATGAAAATGGTATTAATATTCTCATTTTAGGACCAAACCGAAGAAATAATAACTATCTGGAGCCTGCCTTATGCCGGGCGTTAGATCAATATTTTGCCAATAATACAGCAGAACAAACGTATGTTCGAGGTTATGATACAGAAATAAAAATACAAATGAACCAGAAGTATGGAATTTACGCTACACTAGATTATCACAAGTTTGTTGCAACGAAGCTGTACAAAGCGATATTCGCCCAGAATCTTCTTCCTACATTACTGTGTAAAAGTAAACAGGAAGGCAACTCTTAGCTCATAAATACTAAAACCCGAACCGTGCAAGCACAATCAATGTAGTATTAGCACAGAGATAACTGTTATTATAGACTTAATACAATTTTTGATTTCGCTTCTCTATTTTCTACCAGTGCCAAAGCTTCTTTGGCAGAGCCAAAGTTCATGATTTGAGGTTCTTTTACTTTTATCTTGCCTTCTTCGAGCCATTGGAGTGGCACAGCAAATTTTTCTGGATCACATTTTGTACGGGTCATTTTACCATTCAATCCATAGTGTTGTAATTCTCCGCTATCCGGTGGTTGGGTAGTCGATACGATGGTGCCGCCTTTTCTTAATGTCTTGAAAGATTTTGCTTGTGTTTCGCCACCTACCAGGTCAAGTACTACATCAAAATCATTCAATGCATCAAAATAATCTGCTTTTGTATAATCAACTACATGGTCAATACCCAGTGACAATAGTTCTTGTATATCATTGCCTTTAGCTGTCCCGGTTACTTCCAGTCCGAGATTTTTTGCAATCTGTATGGCCATGCGACCTACGGCACCACCCGCACCGAGTATCAGGAGTTTTTGACCGGGCATAATCTGAGTATCCATCAACAAAGCAGTATAAGCTGTGCCAAGAGAAAAAGGAATGACAGCCGCATCAGCAAAGTCAAGAGATGTGGGTTTTGACATGATTTCGCCGGCATTGACAGCCACATACTCTGCATACGTTCCTCCTTGCATGAAATTAGACATAAGAATGATCTCATCACCCGTCTTATAGTTGAGCACATCATGCGCAGTGTCTGTTATAATGCCTGATGCCTCCCAACCAAGTGTAAAAGGGAAGGATTTTGGCAAAACACCTGCCATAAAGCCTGACCGAATCTTGTAATCGACAGGATTAACAGAAGCGTACTTTACCTTTACCAGCACCTGGTCCGGTAATATTTTTGGAATGGGAATATCTACCTGCTCCAATACTGAATTATCGCCGTATTTGTTGATTTGAACTGCCTGCATGATGGTAAAAATTAAAATTTGTGGGGCAAAATTATGTACATTTGTCTTGTAAAAAGATTAATCAAAAAAAATTGTCTAACGCTAATATTTTAGACTAATGGAACAAACATCACGCAGAAAGCTGAAGGACTACAACCCTGGTAATTGTCCGGTAGTGTATAGCCTTAACAAGATTGGTAACAGGTGGAAATTACTCATTATACACTACATCAGACAAGGACATAACCGATACAGTACCTTGCAGAGAGTCATTCCGGATATTAGCCGACAGACTTTGACCAATCAGCTTCGGGAGCTTGAAGCAGATGGTATTTTAGACAGGGTCATTTATCAACAAATTCCTCCAAGGGTAGAATACAATCTTACTGAAGTGGGGCACAGCCTGCAACCCATACTTAGAGAAATGAGCAAATGGGGTCTGCAGTATGTTACACCGGCAGGATACGAGCCGGGTAAATGTTAAGCTCGCAGGGTAGAATATCCGATACTTTGTCACGTGAGGAAAAATTACGGCTCACAACATTGCGATTGAACGGTTGTTCCGGGTACAATCTATTTGTATCATAAGCAGATATGGTCACATACCACCAAAGTATCTGTTAAATGATTCATTTTATGTAATGATATTTCATGTGCAAAGGTTAAATACTTGCATTTTAATTGTTTTTCAAGTAAATTTATCCGGTAAATTAAATATTGCATTAAGCAGTACAAAGCCTGAATATAATTTTTCAAAAAACTCCAAAAAAACCTGAACATATAATGCCATCCGTTTTTACTTTTTTTAATGGTATGACACTCACCGATAGCCAGAGTAGGGCCATCGAAGCTATCCTTGCATTCCTTGCTGACGAAAAAGCCAGGGTATTTATACTCAAAGGGTATGCCGGTACAGGTAAAACAACCATAGTTAAAGGGCTTACAGATTATTTATCATCAGAGAAAAAAACTTTTCATTGCCTTGCACCAACAGGTCGGGCAGCAAGAGTCATGTCTGCCAAATCAGGACGCGTGGCAAGAACATTACATTCTGAGATATTTACCAAAGCAAAGACGACAGTAAATCCGGATACCCAAAGTTTTCATACTAAATTCGTGCTCAAAGATCAAACTCCAATGGATGGCACCATCTATATGCTGGATGAAGCTTCGATGTTGTCAGATAATGAGTCAGACTCTGGTGAGAATTTGAATTTCGGCTCAGGAAGAAATATGGCTGATTTTTTTACATACCTCAAAATGGAAGAAAATAGCAAAACGAAAGTCATATTTATAGGTGATGAAGCACAATTACCTCCGGTAAAAAGTACCTTCTCGCCTGCACTTGATGCACAATATATACAAACAGTATTCGGTTATGAATGCAGAGAAGCTACATTATCTGATATTGTACGCTACGACAACGAAATTCTCGATGCTGCCACGCTGGTTCGCGAATCTATTACCAGCAAGGTGCTGAACAGCCACATTCCGTTGTCGGCCGGTGACGTTGAAGTGGTAAGAGGCTATCAATCACTTATCAAAGCGTATATGAATAAAGTTCACGATGTGGAGGATACCCGCAGTCACATGATTCTGGCTTTCAGCAATAGTGCTGTTGATCAGTATAATGGCATAATAAGGGAAAAGCTTTTTCCTGAAAGTAAAAATGAACTGTGTGCAGGTGACCGGATAATGATAGCTGCCAATAACTATCAGGGCGATGACATACTCATGAATGGCGAATTTGCTGATATACTTAGCGTGGGCCGGCTGGAAATAGTGATTGAACGCATCAAGGCAAATTACCATATTGAGGAAAGGGATTCGGTTAAGCAGGTAGGGCAAAACGAGTACGAGGTAGAACTGCACTTCAGAGATGCTTTAATAAAAGTATCAGGTGGTGCCGAGCAGGAAGTAAAACTGATAGAGAACCTCTTTTACAGTGGTGCCGCCGGTATGACTCGTGAAGTACGACAAGCCTTGTTCACCAATCTCTGGCGTAGGATAAGTGAAGAAAATCCGCATAAGGAAAAGGATGAAATAAAGCGCAGAGTAGAAACCAGAATATCAACCGATCCATACATCAATGCTGTTTATGCTAAATTTGGCTATGCCGTCACAGGGCACAAGGCACAAGGCGGCGAGTGGAATTCGGTTTTTGTGAATCCTTGGGGTGCCAAGCCCGATACACTCGAACATTACCGTTGGATCTATACGGCCTATACACGCGCAGCCAGACATCTTACCATTGAATGGACACAACCGGTGGAGAATAAAAAAGTAGAAGAACCGCCAAGGATTTATCCTGTGCGCAAGGTAGTACAGACTACCATCACCACACCTGACGGAAAAATCCTGAGCAAGAAACCAAAGCTCTGAAATAACTGCTATAAATCATAAAATATTTGTTAATGCAATCAAAATATAATCCTATGTCTGAACCCAAACTGCCCTTTACTTATAAGAAAAATTTACACCCCAATTCAATCTTCAATTCAGAACACAAATATGCTCTAACGGTGAATAATTTTGAGCCCGGTACATATCAAGGCGTCCTCACGGGTAATGTTGTGTACAAACCATCAACCAAGGTACCCGGAGGCAAAGAATTGTATCTTCAGGTAGATTTTCCGGAGACCATCAACGGTATGCTTGTTAAATCATCACCCGATATTGAAGAATTTGTAAATGAACATGGTGCTGCCCAGCTCAAGGGTAGGTTATTCAGTTTTGCTATAAAAGGATTTCAGCGCAGTGACGGTGTGTTTATCAGATATTTTGATACCGACAATCAGTATGTTGAGTAAATATTTATCCAACTTCTGGATGTAACGAAAACACAAGCTTGTATGGCATGAGTGCGGTGAATGATTGCAAAATATTGTTGATAAAATATAGTGATGTATAAAATTTTATTTTGGCTGAAATGTTTTGGCTGATTAAGTGGTGTGAATACTTGATTCTGAATGACAGAGTCCTTAATTTTACATTATTGAGCAAATTATTACCCGTGAAAACAGTCTTTAATATGCAAAACCAAAGAACGAAAAAGCCATAAGATGCCCGGTATCAAATATTTACGTATTCGTTTTGATCAGAATATCTTTCCTTATGATATCCCGAAATTCAGAGCTGCGGTCATTGAAAAGACAGAACGCGAAGCAGCGTTGTTTCACAATCATATAGGCGACACGCAATTTGACTACCGATATCCATTGATACAATACAAGGTAACCAACAAAAAAGCCAGCATCATCTGCCTCGAGGAAGGTACAGACCAGATTCATCAACTTTTTCTCAAGAATGACCTCAATCTTAGAGTCGGAAATACCCATGCCGAATACCGTGTAGAAGACATCAGCCTCAATAAGCACCTGGTCCAGCTCTGGAATACCACTTTTGAATATTCATTGCTAAACTGGCTTCCGCTCAATCAGCAGAACCATAAAAAGTACCTATCGCTCGATGACAATCTGCCCGAGCAGGTAAAGATACTTGAACGTAGCTTGCTGGGGCACATCCTGGCCTTTGCCAGTGGTATAGGCTGGCAGGTAGAAGGCCGCATCACAGCTGATATTACAGATATAAAGGAGATGAAAATGTTGGAATACAAGCGACAAAAGATGCTGGCTATAACATTGACTTTCAAGTCAAATGTCTCCTTCCCGGATTATATTGGTCTTGGAAAGGGCGGTAGTGTTGGCTTTGGTATTGTGAAGAGGATAAGTAAAGAAAATGTAGGGTAATATATTGAATTCAAGGGTTCAACAAATTACACGCACTATGAGATATATACTCGAATCAGGATTGTAGATTTTTGCCGGAACAAACCACCGATTAACCATCACAACAATGCAGCTCACAGAACACCAGACACAAGTACTTAACAACCTTATTTCTTTTGCCAATAGAGATGATTGTAAAGTATTCATCCTGAAAGGATCAGCTGGTACAGGAAAGACGACATTGCTCGGTCATTTTATCAATTATATCAAATCGACAAATAAAAAGGTCGTACTGCTTGCTACAACAGGCCGTGCAGCAAAAATCCTTACGGACAAAACCGGTAGAACTGCAAGCACCATCCACAGCACCATCTATTCATTCGACAGTGTTAATGGTGTAGATCATGAGAACAACGATCCGTGGGCAAGTGCAACCGGACAACTATTTCTTGATTTTGGGCTTAAGCAAACAGCAAATATTAAAGAAGACCTGATATATATCGTAGATGAATCCTCGATGATAGGTCATGAGCCTGCCGAATTGAATACTGCCAATACTGCCCGCTTCGGCTCCGGTAGCTTACTCGATGATCTGATGGCTTATGTTGACAGGCACAAGATAGTATTTACCGGCGATCCATGTCAGTTGCCACCGGTGAGCGTCAATCCCTTTTCGGCAGCATTGAGCTATAGTTTTATTGAGGAAAAATACAACTGTACTGTTATGCAAGCAGAGCTCACACAGATCATGCGCCAAAGTAAACAAAGCGAAGTGCTCGCTGTGGCCGATCAGTTCCGACAGGCTATCCAGGTAGCAAGCTATGAGAAATATCCTAAAATTAAACTCCCCGAACGGCATGATGTATTTCTATACAAATCAGACACTTTGCTCGTACAGTCGTATCTAAATATCGCTGAAGAAAACGGATTACACAATCAGATCATGTTGTCTAACGCTAACTGGCATGTACAGAAACTGAATCTTGAAATCAGAAAAGGACTTGGGTTGCGACCGCAAATCCAGGTAGGAGACATCCTCATGATTGTACAGAATAGTTATAACGTCAATCTCATGAACGGAGATCAGGTAAAAGTGCTGGCCGTAGCACCAGATAAACTCGTTTCTGGTCTGCAGTTTATCAAGGTAAGGGTGAAGTTGTTACATAATGATAAGGTGTTCGAAACACTGCTTATAAGCGACTTGCTATATAATTCTAACCCAGGTCTGACTGCCATTGAGGCCAAGAACCTTTTGGTCGATTTTGATCAGCGAATGCGCAACCGAAGTATTGCACGTAATACTGAACAATACAAAAAAGCAATGCTGGATGATATTTATCTGAATGCTTTACGGGCAAAATTCGGATATTGTATAACAGCACACAAATCGCAGGGCGGCGAGTGGAAGCATGTATTCCTTAATATACAGAAAGGGCTGTATGCCCTGCAAGGTGCCTTCCTTTACAGATGGTACTATACTGCCATTACCAGAGCTGCAGTACACCTCCATGTTAACGATGGCTGGTGGGTAGAAGGCTACAATTACCGGCCAAAATAATTGAAAATAAAAATAAACGTAAGTCGCTGAGATGAGTTGGTAATAATAGTGGGTGAAATTTGCGTTTTATACTGAAATGGCTTTAATTGCAAGGAATTATTTTCAGTAAATATAATGCCATGAACCATACCATTATCGAACAGCGCACTACCGAATGGTATAGGATGCGCCTCGGCAAGATGACAGCCTCCGGATTCGGCACACTTATGGCTAAGCCCAGGGATAAGAACAGGCATTGGGCTGTTAAGGCTTCAGAATATATAGAGCGAAAGGCATTCGAAGTTTTTCTGGACAAATATATCTATGATCCGCCATTCAGCCCCGAAGCTGCAGATTGGGGTATCGAGAATGAAGCAAGAGCACTGGATGCATTAAGGCAAATTGTCGAAATGCCGGTACAGGATGTCGGGCTTGTATTTTGTGATGAAAACGCACAAATAGCTGCTACTCCGGATGCTGCCTTATTCGATACTGGCCGTGGCGATTATGTGTCACTTGTTCAGGTGAAATGCCCCTATAATGGTGACTACCATGAAAAGTTCAGAACGCAGGTCTTTAACGAACGAGATTTGAAGCGAAAAAAATCTTCGTATTACTGGCAGATGCAAGGCGAGATGTGGGTAGCAGGTCTTGACAATAGCTATTTCGTATCCTTTGACCCAAGAAGGTCAGAGACAGATAGATTGCACACTACAGTTATTCATAGAAATGATGATGATTTAAAAATATTGAAGGAAAGGGTGTTCGAAGCCTTGGAAGAAAGGGATAAAATCGTAAGCGACCTACATACTGGGCGACGTCGTATCCCTCCGCATTACTATCCTGATTATCAATTTTCAATTATAGATTGGGCTATTGGAAGAACGAGACCTACATTGATATGAAACCATCTAGCTACAGACAATAGCTGTTTAATCATTCTAAAATGGCAATTTATGTATGGATACGCTTGGACAATTTGGCCGGCAACTTCGTGAGCTTTATAACTCAGGCAGATATAAGGATACAGTTGCCTTGTTTAAGGCAGGCAGACAAGGATATAGTCACGATGCCATAAGTGGCAATGCCGATATCGTGCGTACGATGCTCGGAGCATTTAGGCGTTTGGATGAACTACAGCATGCCTATACATTTTTGCGTTATTTTCATGTAAAAATAAATGACCGGGTACAACATTCTTTGCTAAATGCCTATGCCTGGCTGCTTTACAGTACCTTGAACAAGGAATTTAGGAATCCGGCATCCGTCAATTTGACAAAGGACAATACTTTAACAGTTGATATACTTGATGAGGATGGTGCACCAGGTAAAAACAAACTTGCCGACCTCATAGATGCAGTACGCAAGGTGTTGCCCTTGCTTCCTGTTAGCCCCTACTGTGATGCAGTTTATTCTTCATTAACCATACTGTTACTGAAATTTGCTAAACAATGCATGACGGCAGATTGGCATTTCATCAACAAATTATGTGACAATACTTATATATTTCCTGACTTGTACCTTTTAGTGCGGTGCAAATAATTTGGCGATTAGGTGGTTCATTTTTTCAGAAGGTTTAGCTGGGATGGAGACCATTTTTCCGGTCATTTGGTTTAGGATTTGTCCATCCGCTATCTTCTTCGATTCATCCAAAAACTTTCGTATGGAGATACCTGCTTTTATTTCGATGTGCTTTGAGATAACCAATGCCATAAAACATATCAGGATGTGCAATTTGATTGGCTCCTCCTTGAAATGAAAAACAGGCCTTGTCTGCAAATCGCTTTTTGAAACCCTAAAAGCCTGTTCTATCCTATAGAGCTCGTGATATCGCTCAATAATGGTTCTATTGTCGGCTATGGTTTCTTCCAAATTGGTATAATAGCCTTTGATACCGAGCAGTTTCCTGGTCTTTTCGATCAGTTCTTCATTGAGTTCCAACTGTTGTTTCCCCGTTTTTGTAAACTTTGTTTTCCTTGTTTTGGAGGGTGATTCGATTACCTGTTTTGCCTTTTCGATCTGCTTGTTCATCTCATACAAATCTTTGCGGTATCGGACAGACGAATAACTACAAATCAGATAACCCAATTCTGTTTTTATCCGAATACTTGTGCCATCCAGCCTGTCTATTCGTTTATCGATGCTTGCCAATACATCTGCTGAAAGGCTTCCCATCCTTGCCCCTACAATGTAGTTGATGTCGTTTTGTAACAACTGTCTGATGTTTTCCACACTAATCATAGCCGCATCGGCTATCACCGTAAATTCCTTTATCTTATTTCTGTCAACAAACGCTTTAATGACGGGAATAATGGTATGCCCTTCAAAAGTATTGCCGCTGAATATTTCGTAAGCTATCGGAAAGCCTTCTTTCGTAACCATCAAAGCTATCAATATCTAAGGCTGTTGAGATTTGTTGTCTTTTGAAAAGCCGTTCTTACGAAGTTCGTCCTCCATAAAAGTCTCAAAATACAGCGTGGTAACATCATAAAACACGAGATCAAAATCGAACGCATAACATCCTTTCGCAAAATCTACAACAAGGGTTTCTACCTTTTCTTACAGTTCTATACACTGAGGGGCAACCTTGTAATAGCTTTTCCTGGCGTGCTTTATGCCAAAGTACTTTTCCAAAAGCTCTAACGAACGCAATTTGGAGGCAGGTTCGAATATCCTTATACTGACCAAGTCGTTTAGCAAAGGCTGTATAGAATCAAATCCCAAACTGTGTTGAATCAGTTTGATCTGCTCATAAAAATAACGATATCGGACACCGACAAAAGTACAGTGATTGAGATGTAAAACTTTGTTGGGGCTTTGCTCCGGGAAAACGGACAATTGACCGGAGTAATCCTTAATCCATTCTTCAGCCACCATCATCAGTTCTTCCAAGTCTGCATCGTTATGTGCCGAACCGATATGTTGCAAAACAATCCGTCTATTGCTTTGATACCGGACTACCTGCACCGCCTTTGCTTTGGATGCAGTTTTTACCACCCTGATCTTCATAAAAAAATACTTTAGTGCGGTAAAAATACTAAAATAAAATATCAAATCATTGAAAATCAATACCTTAAAACCGCACTAAATCTAGAGGGTACAAGTCAGGGGCTTGAAATTCTTACCAATGAAAAAACCTTTGAAGAGTTTATAGATAAAATGTAACTTGATAGTTATTTTAACCAAATATTGAGTAAATTTAATATCCACCCATGCTCCTAAATCTCTCCAACCACCCATCCGTCAACTGGCCCAAAGAACAACTTACAGCCGCAATCGAAAAATACAATAGTGTGGAAGACCTTGCCTTTCCAAAAATCAATCCCGAATGGGATAGTGATGATGTAGAAAAATTAGCCGAAGAATATGAAATAAAAGTCAGAAAAATTGACCCCACAGCCGTCCACATCATGGGCGAGATGACCTTTACCTTCCGCTTGGTAAACAAACTCAAGGCCGTAGGTTATAGTTGCGTAGCAAGTACCACAGAACGTATAGCACACGAAGATGAACAAGGTAACAAGGTTTCTTCCTTCCGTTTTGTACACTTCAGACAGTACTGAATCTTATTCCACCCCTCCCTAAAAACAATACCGCCGTCGCCTGTACGTTATGCTTGGTAAATATCTTGTACATGAAGCCTAAGACATCCAAACACATCTTGAATACTGCATCCAATCTGCTAGGATTCTGCCTCTTTGTTATTACTTCTATTCATAGTAGCAATTACTCTGCTACCAGTATAATGGACGAATTTACTTCTGCCGTGGCTCTGATTTTGGTGTTTTCTTGCCTGTTTTCATTTTATTCGCTGCGTAGCAGTAACCCCGACAGAGCTTATAGATCAGAAAAAATCGCCGAACTACTGTTTGGCTTAGCCTTAGTAGGCATCCTTGTGATCGTTATATTGCTTTTGTTCAAAGTGATTGTCTAAAGGGAGTATCTGCAGTTAACCTGCCGGCTGTGCATGCTCGAATTGTAAACTATATAGCTCTTTATATAAGCCGTCTTCTTTTTCCATCAATGCTTCATGTGTACCGATTTCCATTACACGTCCTTTGTCGAGTAGCATGATATTGTCTGCTTTTTTGATGGTTGAAAGCCTGTGTGCAATGATAATAGAAGTGCGCTTTTCTATCAGTTTTTCGATAGCATGCTGTACTACCATCTCCGATTCGGTGTCAATGTTGGAGGTAGCTTCGTCAAGTATCAGTATATCCGGATTGAATACCAGGGCGCGGGCAAATGATATGAGCTGCCGCTGACCCATCGACAAGGTGGTACCACGTTCGTTTACTTCAAAGTTATAGCCTCCCGGCAAGTTGACGATAAATTCATGTGCGCCAATCCACTTTGCAGCCTCTATACATTGCTCGCGTGTGATGTTGGGGTCGCGCATACTGATGTTTTCGAGTACTGAGCCTGTAAACAGGAATACATCCTGCAATACAACCGCTATTCGTCGTCTGAGAGCCTGCAGATCGTATTCGTTGATGTCTTTATCGTCAATAAAAATGTGTCCTTTCTGTATTTCGTAAAATTTGTTGATAAGGCTGATGATGGTTGTCTTGCCCGATCCGGTACTGCCTACAATGGCCAGCGAGTGTCCGGGCTGTACTTCAAAACTTACATCTTTCAAGACATAGTCGCCCTCATTGTACGCAAAGCTGACCCGGTCGAAGCTAACTTTGCCTTCCAACTTATCCGGCTTGAGTGTTCCGCCCTGTTCCTTTAACTCGGTTTCATCTATGAGCAAAAATACACGGTCGGCAGCTACAATACCCATCTGTAGTGTGTTGAACTTGTCTGCCAGCATCCTGATTGGTCTGAATAACATCGATATATAAATAGGAAATGAAACCATCACACCTATAGAAATCGAGTCATGAAGCATGCCTCTGGCACCATACCATACCATCAGCCCCAGTGATGCTGCTGAAATGATTTCAACTACCGGAAAAAATACGGCATAGTATAAAATGGAATCAAGGTTTGCCTGTGTGTAGTCACGGTTTATTTGTCTGAATTTTGCCCTGTCCTCCTCCTCTGCATTGAATATCTGGGTGATTTTCATTCCGCTTATACGCTCCTGAAGAAACGAATTCATCTTCGAAATCTCGTTGCGTACCTTCTGGAACGAAATGCGGACTTTCTCCTTAAATATATAAGCTGCTACCATTAGAAAAGGTAGGGTAATCATACAAAATAGCGTGAGTTTCCAACTGGTATAGAACATCATCCCCAATACGGCAATCAGTGTTAGTATGTCAGCAATGATCGTTATGATTCCTTCGGAAAATATAGAGTTGATGGTTTCGATATCATTTATAGTGCGTGTTGTAGAATTGCCTATAGGAGTAATGTCGAAATACTTCAACCTGAGCGATGTAACAGTTTTATAAACCCGCAGCCGAAGGTCTTTTACTACATTTGCCCCCAGCAGACTTGTGATAAAATTAAACATGTAATTGAACAAAGCTTCTATCACCAGAACACCTAACAAAATAAAGAACAACATTTTCATGCCATCCAGATCCTTGTTGACGATGTAGTTGTCCGTCATTTCCTGAATGAGCTTTGGCTTCAGAGTTGACAAAGGAGCCAGAATAATCGCAAGTGCTGAAGCAATCAGAAATAAACTCTTGTACGGACTCGCAAGGGCAATCACCCTTGACAGTACAACCAGATCGCGCCGTTTCGATTTCTTGAACATCATGCAAAAAGACAAAATTAATCGGATTTTGTTCTACTTTTATTTATTAAACAATAGTATTATAGTATTTTATTAAAGCATTTTATGAATTAACGTGAAATTTTACCCCGAGAAAAGGTATTTATTACGCTCGGTTTTGTAACATTTAATATTTCCGGTCGATTTTTTTCGGTTTTTTTAATCAATAGCATTAACTTTACCTTGAATGCTTTAACATCATTTTATTAATTCTATAGTTATGTACGATCAAAGACCCTGGTTAAAATTATATCCTGCCGGAGTGCCATCCAATATCAATCCGGATTCTTATCCTTTGCTGATAGACCTTTTTACTGAAACCTTCGAAAAATACAGACATA
>JAIBCG010000127.1 GCA_019694295.1 Saprospiraceae bacterium | reverse complement strand
AAAGGAAACAACAGCGGAAAACCACTTACAGAGCCTTGCCCGAATTGCTTTGTATTAACCGCTAAAAGCGAAGAAGATAAGCAGTTTTTTTACTCGCTTTGTTTCGGCTTATGGAAGGCAAAATCCTTTGAATATTTCTTAAAAGGTTCTGTTATTCCTTTTATTACCATTGGCGATTGCAAACAGGCTATAAATAACGGATTAGAGCAAGACAAAACTGATTTAAAAGGTTTCAACAAGTCCGTTAAGGCATTAGAAATTTTAGAGCAGCAAGAAAAGAAATACAAAGAGACTTTGCTTCTCATCAATGATGCAAAAAGAGCTATTTTTTACCGTTACATCAAAAAGAAGTAAAAAACCTTTCCTATGGTTGACTTATGGTTTAGGTACACTTATTTAAACCATATTTCGCCATTATAGGAAAAAGGGTGCAAACGAAAAAAAAGCCTACTCGATTAGAGCAGGCTTTCCCGATTTTCCGAAATCATCTAATTCACTGATGAAGAATTAGAATATCTTGGCTACTTTCATTGCGTTACCTTGAGAAAATAAATAGTAGTTTGAGTTTACTTCCTGATAAAATTCCACCGCCAACACATTCACAACCGACACATCCGCAGAAATTGTAGGAGAACCAGGCAAAGTACTAACAATACTAAAAACACCAGTTGCAGCATTTACAGGTAAATAACCTGAATCTTGCACATCTGTTAAGCCGTTTGTAGTGCCGTCTTTTGGCTCATAAACTCCAGTAGTACTGTTATATTCAAAATCCGACAACACAGCAATAGCATTGATGATTTTGAAATGAGTAGCACCAGCAGGAATATACATTCTATCCAAAGGATTAAACGAAGGAATATCCAAAGTTGAACTATCTCTTGTGGCTGTTGGAGTAATGGTATAAGGAGCGTTAAAAGCACCATTGAAAGAAGTGAATTTGTTAAACTCAAATCCTTCTAAGTACTGAGGTGCAACAGTTACCAAAATTGCTCTTTGACCCCTTGCTTCTGAGCCATCTTCCAGATTGATTCTTTTCATTATTGCGGTTATCCTTCCAGTAACTTGGCTATCGCCATTATTACGGATTAAACTTGCAATACTTGTTCTAAGGGATTTACCTGCAATTGCACTTCCACCAAATTCGTTCATATTCTCACGAGTACGAACAAAGGCTGGATCTGTTGCAATTTGTTCGGCAGATGGTCCGCCTTTTAAACCTGCAAAGTAACCATCTTTGCCTTTAATTTTGAAGTGTCTAACTTCTCCGAGTGTTCCGACATATTTAATATGTCCTTTTTGTCGTGCCATAATAATACGTATTTTATGTTAAAAATTTATTGTAAATTTACGCCATAAATAACTGTTAATCAATTACTTAAATAGTGCAATATGAAGCAATTAGATGTAAAGGGTCAGACCATTATCAAAACGAACTACGAAATAGTAAAAGTGGAAGATGGTGATGGTATAATCGCAAAGAATATTATCTCAAATAAAGAGGAAGAAATACGTTTTTATGGAATTGATGCACCAGAGTTGACACCTTGCAAAAAACTAAAGCAGGACGAAAGAGAAACCCATTTATCAGGACGTTTTTTGATGGAGCTTGCACACCAGTCTTATGAATTTTTAAGAACTAAAGCAAAGATTGGAAAGCGGATTACATTAATTCAAGAAGTAGGCAACGAGCAAGACCCATACGGCAGAACTTTGGCTTATGTGGTATTGCCTAACGGCAACACCTTAAACGAAATAATGGTCAAGAATGGCTTTGCAAAGCCTTATGATAAACTTTATTGCTCCGAATTACCAAAGTATCAAGAACTCAATTTGAGAGCTAAAACAAGGAAAAAAGGATTATATTTGCTCGTAGATAGGTTTTAATTAAACAAAGGCATTTTCTCTTATTTGCCATCAATTTTACAGATTTTGTTGCCTATTTGTTGCCCAAACCTTATAACTCATTGACTGTCAAGTTAAGTTATATTTTGTATCGGAAAGTAAAAGATCGCTTCCTTGTAGAGCAAGCATGTTCACGACTATTATTTTTCATTAATCTTGCGGTAGCTGGTAACAAGGCCACGTATCAACGACGAACTGAAGCCTTGGTGTTCCATTTCGTTGAGGCCGGCAATGGTACATCCTTTGGGGGTTGTCACCTTGTCGATTTCCTGCTCGGGATGTGTGCCTTTCTCGAGTAGCAGTTGTGCTGCTCCTTTTATAGTCTGTGCTGCAATAAGATTGGCAGTCGCCGCATCAAAACCTATCTCTATACCTCCCTGGATGTTGGCTCTGATGAAACGCATGGCATAAGCCGTACCACAAGCACCAAGTACAGTAGCAGCATCCATGAGGTTTTCGTCGATTATGACGGTACGACCTAAGTGATTAAATAATTCCTCAACATACTTAAGCTTAACTTCGCTTACGCCCGTATGTGTAAGGCAGGTCATACTTTGCTGGATGGCTATAGCCGTGTTGGGCATAGCCCGTACTACTGCTACGTCCTTCTCTATTGACTGTACAAGCTGCCCGATGCTTATGCTTGTTATTACCGATACCAACAAATGCTGTTGTGCATTGAGTGCCGGATTTATTTCTTTGAGTATATCAGTATAATTGTAAGGCTTTACGGCCAGAATAATTACCTCACTTCGCTTGATAGCTGCAGCATTGTCGTAGCTTACAAAACATCCTGCCTCAGCGAATCTCTTCAACGGGGCCACTGTACGACGAGTGATACTAAGTTGTTGTGGCATACAAAAGCCACTCCTCAAGAGGCCGTCAGCTATAGAGGCTCCCAGGTTTCCTCCACCTATGATTGCTATGTTTTTTGACATTCAATAATTGTTTCAATAGCTTATTGTACTCCAAATGAATGATGTAGTTGCATTTCATCAACAACTCTTATGGAATATGACAAATAGAATTCAAGTCAGAAGGAACTCAGGATATTTTCTAAGAGAAACAAGCCTTTAACAATAATGAGTCTTTTCCAAGCAGTATCAGTTGTTTAGCATTTTTTCAATTCGTTTGTCGGGTATGAGCCATATTGCTGCTACAATTGCATAGCATATCATACTCAATGCCGGCATATAAAATGACAGAAAAACCCCTGAAGTATAAAGGAAAACTGAAGCGTTCTCTTTGATTTTTACTTCAAGTACTTTGCCAAGAAGCGATTCCTTGCCTTCATGGCGGATAACAGATTTTTCGAGGATAATGAAGGTGATGGCACACAATAGAAGATTGATACCATATAATGCGGCGGGGTTTTCGCTGAAATGATTTTCTCCTACCCAAGCCGTAGTGAAAGGTATCAAAGAAAGTGAAAATAATAAAGAAAGATTGGCCCACAGAATTTTACCGTTTACTCTTTCGGCGGCCTGAAACAGATGGTGGTGGTTGTTCCAATAAATGCCGACATATATAAAGCTCAGTAAATAGGACAGTAGTTTGGGCACCAAGGGTGTCAGGTTTTTAAAGTGTTCACCTTCCGGTACTTTCAATTCTAAAACCATTATGGTGATGATGATGGCAAATACACCGTCGCTGAAAGCCTCGAGCCGTCCTTTTTTCATTTATATTGTTGGTTATGAAGTAAAGATAATCTTTTCATTTGTTGGATTATCCTTTTTGTTATTCAAAATTTTTTGATTGTGTTAATGTCATGATTGAGTTTGTTTCATTTTTTTATAAATCGTCATTTTTTTAATGATTTTATGGTAAAATATGCTACAGGTACAAATATCAACAACATACTAGCCGGAAGAAATGCAGCACCCAAATCTTCTTGTCCGGTTTTTACATTTCGGAGTGTGACCAAAGCAATTACTCCAAACAATACTACAATCGCTAATTTTAAAACTCTGATCATCCATGTAGCCATGGTGTATTGTTTCAAAGCATTCTCCCTGGTGATGACAGCAGGATAATTGAATATATGCGGATATTTATTCAGTATGGTCATACCGATATATGCAATGGTACTGATAGCCGGGAGTAAAAGAATACTTACCTTTGGTCCGTGGCCATCTGCATTGCCATTTGCACTATAATGTGTCGGGATAATATCCGGCAGGCTGTTATAAGCTTTCAGAACGATGAACCACACCATCACCAGAAGAATCCAGCCGGTGATTTCCATCAACAGATCGGATGTGGTATGAATGATTTTCAGTCTGGGCCTTTCTTCCGGCATTATCTTGGTAATATTCGATTTTTATAAATAAATAATCAAAGAGCCATAACAAAGATATTAATCAACTTGCAGTTTTTCTTATTAAGCTATCAAA
>JAIBCG010000022.1 GCA_019694295.1 Saprospiraceae bacterium | reverse complement strand
TGACGGATTTGTCACTATACTCTATGGGAAGATTAACCATAATGGTGAATTTCTTTTATTTGATAACTTAGTCAAAGTTAGTCAATTATAGTTATAATTGAAAGCCTATTGCATAATTCAGGTTTAAATTCCTTATGGGTTATTTGAGTTTAATATTTAACAATATTCCTCAAGGCAAAGTTCCACTGCATATTTACACCGATAGACTTATGAAAAAAGTCTAAGTCAAATTTGCTACGATCTTACAACTGTGCTGAAGACAGATTAAAGTTAAGTATGAAAATTTAGTTACCCATTTTTTTATTTTATAAGTCATGACAAAAACCAACTCACATGTCTTGTTTTTTTTCAAAACGCATCAGATTAAGGCTTATGAGTATCACTAACAATGTAACGCCAACGTCGGCTGCAATGGCCATTACCAGATTACTATAGCCAAAAAATGCCAGAGTGACAAAGAGTAGTTTAATCAGGATAGCACCTGATGTGTTAAGTTTTATTATATTAAGTGTTCTTCTGCTGAGCCTTACAAGGAATGGGATAAGAGAAAGACGGTCGTTCATAAGGGCAATATTAGCTACCTCGATAGCAGTGTCGCTACCTGCTGAGCCCATGGCGATACCTGCCGTACTCGCTGCCAGAGCGGGAGCATCGTTGATACCGTCACCAACCATTGCAACGTATTGATATTTTTTTTGCAGTTCTGCTATTTTTTCGGCTTTGTTTTCGGGCAGAAGACCGCCGTATATCTCGTTGATGCCAACCTGATTAGCAATGTATTTTGCTGCTTTTTCGCTATCGCCTGTGAGCATAGCGAGATCGATGCCCAGTTCGCGCAATTCTCTGAGTGCACGTGCACTGTCGGGTTTTATTTCGTCTGTCAATGCTATTATGCCTGCCACGCCTTTGCCAAAGCTCACTACTACGCTTGTTTTGCCTTGCGAGGAAAGTTGTTCTACATGTTTTTCGGCTTCTGTATCATGGCCGTGATATTCTTTGATAAAATCAAATTTTCCAACATAGATGGTTTCATCTTCACATACAAGGCATTTGGCGGTAGCACCTTTACCCATAATGCTTTTAAAAGATTCTGTACTGTGGGGTTCAAATCCCTCACTACGACTTGCATCTACAATAGCTTGAGCAAGTGGGTGTTCGGAAAATATTTCTGCACCGGCTGTGCAAGCGAGCAGTTCTTCACGGCTGGTGTCATACATTGGCAATACGTCACCTACTTTGGGTGTACCAAATGTAATGGTACGGGTTTTGTCGAGAGCTATGGCTTTTATTCTAGCCATAGCCTCAATGTATTTTCCGCCTTTTACAAGAATACCCCTTGATGAAGCATTGCCGATAGCGGCATAGATGGCCACCGGCGTAGATATGACCAATGCACACGGGCATGCTATTACAAGCAGTGTGACAGCCTGTAGCAGCCAATGATCAAAATCTTTGCCCAACACATACACCGGAATAATAAAGATGAGTACTGCAAGCACAATGATAGTGGGTGTATAGTATCTCGAAAACATCTGTATGAACTTCTGAGTATCGCTCTTGTTGGCCGATGCCTCAAAAGTGAGCCTGACTATTCTTGAAAATGTAGTATCAGCAGACAAACGAGTGGTTTCTATTTCGATAAAACCATTCTTGTTGAGTGTCCCTGCAAAAATATTGTCTCCGGCATGTTTATCTTTAGGTATGGGTTCACCGGTGATGGCGGCTTCATCAATGCTTGTTTCACCGGATATGATTTTGCCGTCGAGTGGTATCATTTCACCGGGTTTTACCTGGATGATGGTACCTATCTGTATGTCATCAATAAATACTTCTTTATTGAGTAATTTTACAAATGCTTTTTTAGGTGCTCTGCTGATGAGCTCGTCCATTGCCGACTTTGAGTTTTCAATACCAATGTCTTCAAGGCGTTCGCCCAGTACGTATAATACTATAACAACAGCTGCTTCAGGATATTCGCCCAGATAAAATGCTGCCATAACTGCGATGGTCATGAGCAGATTGATACTACTGAAATTAAGCTTGCCTATAGCTCTTATTCCTTCCCAAAGTACTTCGTACCCAATACCAATAATGAATGAAGCAAAAATAAAAGGTGCATAAGGCATAGGAATGTGAATGCCCGCTATGGATAAAATCTCTAATGTAATAACGATAACAATTGCTGCGATAAGCAGCAAAAATTTTCTGTCATAAAATGGTAGTTTCATCTTAACTTATTTAACGCATACCAGTATTAATAATGAATAAACGATATGCCAAGTTACAAAATACTGATATGTCATTGAATTATTTTTTGTCATGTTGGTATATATAGTAGTATTTTACCATCAATGCTCGTGGGCTTCACCCTGATTGGTCATTTTGGCCATAATAAAGAATGCACCGTTGGTTACAATTTTTACATCTTTTGGTACATCTTTCAATAGTGTGATTTCGCTATAACCTACGTCCGTAGTACCACGTTTTATTGGAATTCTTTCAAAGAATGTTCCTGTTGGTGATGCGGTGGTCTTTGTCTCCTTATGGTCTTCATCATGATTATGACCTTCATGGTTATGGTCATCATGATTGTGTCCTTCATGGTCATGGCCTTCGTGATCGTGTTCGTCTTGATTTGCAGCAGGTCCATTTGTCACAATGAATATATAGTCTTGGCCTTCGTGGTTGACTATGGCAGACACCGGTACAGCTTCTACGGTTGCATCTTCGAGGCTTACCAATGCAGTTATGCTCATTCCGTCTATGAGACCCTGCTTGTTGCCTTTAACAGTAGCATGTACAGAAACGGCCTTGGTATTAGGCTCAAAAGTATTGCTAATTGAATAAATATCTGCATCGTATTCTTTACCCGGATTATTGGTGAGTGTAAAATGGATAGTTTGACCATTTCGTAGTTTGTACAGGTCTTTTTCGTAAACGTACAGATCTACATGTAGCTGGCTGTTATCAACTATTTCAGCAATTGCTGTGTTCGTTTCTACAAAACTACCGATGTTGATGTTAAGTGTGCTAATGGCTCCACTGATTGGGCTTTTGATACTCAATACTGACTGGATATTTTCACTGGAGAGTGTCTTTGTGTTGATTCCGGCCATATTTAGCTGGGTTTTTAGACTTGCCTTTCTTGCTTTTAGCGTTTTGAGTTCAGTAGCGGCCTGCTGAAATGTTTTGAGTGCCGATGCGTTGTTTTCTTTCATAGCCTGCTGACGTTCGTATTCGAGCTGGGCGAGTTCAAGTTTTGCTGTTATGCTGAGGTATTCTTCCTGCATATTGATGAGTGAAGTATTGGTAAGTGTGGCAATAACCTGACCTTTCGTTACATTCTTACCTGTCTGTACCAAAATAGATTTAATGACACCACTGAACAACGAACTAACGGTAGCTCTGTTGTTGTTGGGTACCCGAAGCAATCCATTGGCTTTGAGAGATGCAGTGAGTTGTTTTTTCTCAATTTTACCGTACTCTAACTTTATTGATTTTATTTGTTCATCGGTAAGTGAGGTGGTCGTAAGATCTTCAGTATTCTCATGCGAATGACCTGCATGAGCATCTTCTGTACCATGCGAATGTCCGTCTCCTTCTGTATGCTGATGGCATGAAGTGAGCAGCGAAATAAGTGACACTATTATGATTAATATATATCTGTTCATTGTTACGGATTTATTGATTAAGCAAGTAATTGATGTTAAGAATATTTTGGTTGAGTTGTCTGATGGTATCAAGATAGTCAAGCTTTACTTCAGCAGCAGACTGCAATGCCTGAAGGTACTCGATATATCCAATTTCGCCATGCCTGAATGAAGATGTAGCAGTGTTAATCATCGTGTCGGCATTGGGCAAGGCGGTTTTTGTAAAAAATTCGAGTCGCTCGAGATTTCTTTGGTATGTGCGTTTTTCATTTAGCAGCTGCGACTGCAATAAGGCTTTGCTCTGTTCTGCCTCTTTTTGTAATGCAAGTCCGCGATAGGTGAGTGATCTTAGTTTTGCAGCATTGCTTGAAAAAATAAGCGGCACTGAAACCCCGACATTTATGCCCTGAAAACGCTTATCGCGTCCGAAAAACACTTCGTTTCCGTCGATATTTTGTGCGCCTGTGATGGATTGGTTGAAGTAACCAACCGATAACTCTGGCAACATTGCTGTCTTTACAAATTTCTTGTCCTTTTCGGCGACTACTGTCTGCTGGTATAGGTATCTGAGTGCCGGGTTGCTTTCAAGCATTGAAGTGTCAGCAGCTATAGTTAGCGATACAGGTGCGTAATCTTTTGGCACTATCGGTGCAAATTCTTCCGGTGTATACATCAGGGCTTTGAGTGACTGATATGTGTTAATATATTCAGCAGCATTTTGCTGGAGCATGAGTGAAAATTGTCCACGCCTGGTTTCGGCTGTCATTTTCTCAAGCAGATTGGTCTCGCCGGTTCGGTATCTTATATCGGCCACTTTGATGAAATCATTATAAAGGCTGTCAACTGACAACAAAAGTTCTCTGGCAAATGAAAGATAACGGAGCTCAGCATACAACGACCGTACCTTCGAACGCAGCTCATTAACCGAAATGTCCTTCTTCATCTGGTCAGCTTGCACCTGGGCATTGTACAACTGTTTTTTTGCTGAAAAATATGCCGGCATCTGAATGCTCTGATCTACCTGAAATCCTATGTCGTTGTTTATACTGTTGAATTGCCCATACTGAACATTGAATGCAGTAGCGGGTAGTTCAAAAACCGTTTTTCGCATTTCGCTTGAAGCCATTATGCCCAAATCCTGAGACTGTATTCCGGAATTATTTTTTAAGGCAATGCTGACCACTTCTTCCTCTGTCAACACTTTCTGTGCATCAACATTATCAGCCAACAGTATCAAGAAAGGCAATATTGCAAGTGGTTTGATGCTTATTCTCTTGCCTGTAAAGAAAATCATGTATAATAATGGCAATACAAACAGTGTAAGGAATGTAGCGGTTAATAGCCCGCCTATCACTACCGTGGCAAGAGGTTTTTGTACTTCTGCCCCTGCACCATGCGATAATGCCATAGGCAGAAATCCGAGTGAAGCTACCGTTGCCGTCATTAGCACCGGTCGCAATCTTATCTTTGTGCCTTCGATTATTCTTTCAGTAATATTTTCCATACCGTCTTTTTTTAACTGGTTAAATGTTGCTATCAAAACTATTCCATTGAGGACAGCCACACCAAACAAAGCTATAAACCCTATACCTGCAGAAATACTAAACGGCATGCCACGTGCCAATAATGCGAATACACCGCCGATGGCACTCATAGGGATGGCAGTAAAAATGAGCAATGCCTGGCTTGCTGAACCGAATGTCAGGTACAAGAGCAAGAAAATAAGAGCAAGTGCAACGGGTACTGCAATCATCAGTCGCTTTGATGCTGCCTGAAGGCTCTCGAATGTACCTCCAAAGGTATAGTAATAACCTTCTGATAATTTAAGATTTTTATCAAGCTGTTCGCGAATCTCGGTCACTACACTTTCCACATCACGGTCTTTGACATTGAACCCGACGACTATTCGTCTTTTTCCGTCTTCACGGCTTATCTGTACCGGGCCGAGTTCGAGTTTGATTTCTGCTACCTGTGATAGTGGTATCTGTGTACCATTGGCTGCGGGTATGTAAAGGTGGCTTACATCATCTATTTTGCTGCGGTTGGTACTGTCAAGTCGTACTACAAGGTCAAATTTTCTTTCATTTTCATAAACAACACCTGCACTGCCACCAGCAAATGCAGTACTGACAATACGGTTGATATCCTGGATGTTGATGCCATAATTGGCCATCTGCGAGCGGTTATACCTGATAACTATCTGCGGCAAGCCTGCAATTCGCTCAACACTCGGCTCAGTTGTTCCTTTTACTGAACTGATGATGGGTGCTATCTTATTGGCATACAACAAAAGAGTATCCAGATTTTCGCCGAATACCTTCACTGCTACATCCTGTTTGATACCGGTCATTAGTTCGTTGAAGCGCATCTGTATAGGTTGGCTGCTTTCAAAAAAAACACCGGGCAGACTTTCGAGCTTGTGCATCATTTCCTCAGCCAGGGCATTGTAGCTTATGTTGCGTTTCCATTCCTTAGGTGGCTTTAGTATCACCATCATGTCGGTGGCTTCAGGAGGCATCGGGTCGGTCGGTACCTCAGCAGAACCGGTTTTGCCTACTACCATTCTAACTTCGTCAAACTCGCGAAGTATCCTGGATGCCTGCATGGATGTTTCCAGACTTTGTGACAAAGATGTACCCTGTGGCAATATACAGTGGAATGCAAAATCTCCTTCCTGCAGTGTTGGTATGAATTCGCCTCCCATTCTTGAAAAAATAAATACTGTAATAGCAAATATCAGCACTGTAGCTGCTACCAAAATATTTTTGAATCGGATAGCCTTTTCGAGCAAAGGAGTATAAATTCCTTGAAAAAACCGCATCATCCGGTCACTGAATGTTTCTTTGTGAGAAATATTCTTCGAAAGAAACAATGAACACATCATCGGGATGTAAGTGAGTGAAAGGATCAGTGCACCGGCAATGGCCAAACCAACAGTCTGCGCCATTGGTCGAAACATTTTTCCTTCCGTACCTATCAACGTAAGTATAGGTATATAAACAATCAGTATGATAATTTCACCGAAAGCTGCACTATTCCTTATCTTGGAAGCCGACTCGAATACTTCCTTATCCATCTCGTCTTGTGTCAGTCTGCCTGTAATCTTCCGCAGCCCAAGGTGGTGCATGGTAGCTTCAACAATGATGACTGCCCCGTCCACAATAAGACCAAAATCTATAGCTCCCAGACTCATCAAGTTGGCTGATATACCGAAAACATTCATCATGCCAAGAGCAAACAGCATAGATAATGGAATGGCAGACGCTACAATTAGCCCGGCTCGGAAATTTCCAAGAAACAGAACCAATACAAAGATTACAATGAGTGCTCCTTCTATCAGATTCTTTTCTACAGTAGAGATTGCTCGGTTCACGAGGTCTGTCCGGTCAAGAAATGGCTCAATAGTCACGTCAGCAGGTAGTGATTTTTGTATAGTAGGTAGTTTTTCCTTTATTCGGTTGACCACTTCAGCACTGTTAGCTCCTTTAAGCATCATTATCAAACCGCCGACTGCATCTTTTTCGCCATTGTATGTAAGTGCACCATACCGTACGGCTCCGCCAAAGCGTACATCAGCCACGTCTTTTATTAGTATCGGTATGCCGTTAGGGTTTGATTTTACTACTATATTTTTTATATCATCAAATGAACCAATGAGCCCAACACCACGGATGAAATATGCATTGGGTTTTTTATCAATATAGGCACCGCCAGTGTTTTCATTATTTTTTTCAAGCGCTGTGAATATCTCAGGAATAGTGACATCCATAGCCAGCAGTCTATCGGGGTTGACAGCTACTTCATACTGTTTGAGCTGGCCTCCAAAGCTGTTAACCTCAGCTATACCCGGTGTGCCATACAGTTGGCGAGCAACTATCCAGTCCTGCATGGTTCGCAGGTCAGCAGGCGAGTATTTATGTTCACTTCCTTTTTTTGGGTGAATGATGTACTGGTATATTTCGCCAAGTCCTGTACTTACCGGAGCCATTTCAGGCTGCCCAATACCTTTAGGTATCCGCTCTGCTGCTTCTTTTAGTTTTTCAGAAATGAGCTGTCTTGCGAAATAAATATCTACACTTTCATCAAAAACAACGGTTATTACCGAAAGGCCAAAGCGTGAGATACTTCTTAGTTCTTCAACATCCGGCAGATTAGAGACTGTCTGTTCGATGGGGTAAGTCACCAGTTGTTCTACTTCCTGGCTGGCAAGCGTTGGGCATAGGGTTATGATCTGTACCTGATTATTTGTTATATCGGGTACCGCATCTATCGGGAGTTTGGTAGCACTTATCATTCCCCACATGATAAGTGCAAGTGTCATGAGAATGACAAGAAACTTATTTTTTATGCTGAACGCAATTATTTTTTCTAACATTTCAATATCAGTTATAATGAACAATATATTGTGTTCGTGGTGAGCATTCACCACAAATCAATCGGCGTACTGGTTTCGCAGAACCTTAATAATTCATTAGCTGATTTTAGGCGGTTGCCAGATCTGGAAGAATGTTTCTGAAATGAATGAGCTTGTATAGGCAGGACATTCGTGTGTTACACCTTCCTTTCGTTCTGTGATAGCCGATTTGTAAAAATTATGATTGAATGCCTGGCTACAACAAGTACACACGCAGAAAGGTGTGCAATGATCCTTTGATTCGGAATCATGATGGTGTCCTTCTTCTTTGGAATGATTATCTGTTTGCTCAGTCTGAAAACCACAACCAGCCTGGTCTGTACAAGGTACTACTGACAGGGCAAGGATATAGAAAGAGAACAAAAAAGCAAAAATCTTCATCGGGTGCAAAGTTGGACAATTTCCGGATTAATTGCAAATCCAATAACATTGCATTTGACGTAAATATACATTGTGTAGGTTCGGTAATAGTATAAGTATTAAAATATGGTTACGTAAAAACACGTATTGACGAAGATATTTATATGAATTTTCCTGAGAATGATAGCGACTTATACTTCACCGTTAAAAATGTGTTAATTATGGAAGTCAATATTATTATGACTTTAAAAGTGGTCATCAATGTTCAATAATAAACGATTTATGTACAAGCTGAATGTATGATTTTGAAAAATGTCGGCCGGCGAATTTTGCTAAAAATGCTCTAAACTGTTAATCGATTAAAGTATTAGTTATAGATTTGATGAAAATTTTAAAAAGAAATGTAAATGAAAAAATCAGCATTGTTATTACTATTCGTGCTTAGTATGGGCAGTTTGTGCAGCCAGACATTAAAGACGTTTGACCTGGAAGATATTTTCAAAAAAGGGACATTCAGAACACAAAATTTACCGGGATTTGCTTACATGAAAGACGGCAAATCGTACATCATCAATAAAGGTGACAGACTCGAAATATACAGCGTAGCTGATGGAAAGCAAACCGGTACATTTATCGATAAAGCACAATTGACAGCCATATCTGGCGACAATAATCTCTACATTGAGGAATATTTTTTCAACGATGACGAAAGCAAACTCCTCATTTACACACAATCAGAAAGCATTTACCGGCATAGTTCGAAAGGAAAAACATTTGTTTTCGACAAAAAAACAGGCACGGGTTCAGTAATTTTCGATAACAAGCTAGTCAGCAATCCGACTTTTAGCCCTGATGGTCAAAAAGTAGCATTCACATTTGAAAATAACCTTTACTACACCGACCTTACCACCGGCAAAACCATACAAGTTACTACCGATGGCAAATGGAACTATATCATCAACGGAATGTGCGACTGGGTTTATGAAGAAGAATTTAGTTTTACCAAAGCCTTCGAATGGTCGCCCGACAGCCGAAAAATAGCTTTCCTGCGCTTTGACGAAACAAATGTAAAGGAATTTACCATCGAATATTTCAAGGATGAAGTATATCCTGAGCCTTATTCATTCAAGTATCCCAAAGTGGGTGAAGATAATTCAACGCTTGAAATAAAAATCTTCAATCTTGACAATGGAAAAACAATAGCTATCGACCAAGTGCGGGATAAGGAAATTTATTACCCACGTATTAAATGGACAAATGACCCGGGCAAGCTTTGTGTTTTTAAAATGAACCGGCATCAGAACAAGCTCGACCTGTTGCTTGCCGATGCCACTTCAGGAAAAACTTCTGTACTCATGACGGAGGAGAACAAATACTATATTGAGATTAACGATTATCTTACTTTCTTAAAAGACGGCAAACGATTTATCTGGGTAAGTGAAAAGGATGGTTTTAACCGTGCATTTCTATACGATATGACAGGGAAAGCAGTAAACGCCATCACACAGGCCAATGCTGATTTGTCTGAGATATACGGAGTGGATGAAAAGAACAATATACTTTATTACCAGATTATTGCGCCTACTCCTATGCAGAGAGAAGTTTATAAGGTAAGCCTTAATGGTAAAAATGCAGTTAAGTTATCTGAAAAAACCGGTACTAACTCAGCACAGTTTTCACCTACTTTTGAGTATGTGACCATGCAGTATTCCTCCGTCAACACTCCACCTACCTGGACATTATATGACAAGAACATGAAAGTAATTAGGTTACTGGAAGATAATCGCAAGGCAGTTGATAAAATTGTGCAATACAAATTCGGAAAAACGGAATTCTTCAACTTTACTACAAGTGAAGGTGTAAATCTCAATGCTTATATGATTAAGCCGACTGACTTCGACCCAAATCGGAAATATCCTGTATTTATGTTTCTATATGGTGGGCCGGGCAGCCAGCAGGTACTTGACCAATGGGGGCGGGCTCAGACATGGTGGTTCAGGATGATAGCTGAGCGTGGTTATATAGTAGCCTGTGTTGATAATCGCGGTACAGGTGGGCGAGGTGAAGAATTCCGCAAGATGACCTACATGAAACTGGGCCATTACGAAACAATTGATCAGATAGAAGCAGCCAAGTATCTCGGCTCACTTCCATACGTGGACAAATCCCGGATCGGAATATTCGGCTGGTCTTATGGCGGATATATGTCTTCATTATGTCTGCTCAAAGGCAATGACGTATTCAAGGCAGCACTGGCAGTAGCACCTGTCACCAACTGGAAATGGTATGACTCTATCTATACTGAAAGATACATGCGTACCGAAAAGGAGAATCCAGACGGATATAAGGACAATAGTCCGGTATATTTTGCCGACAGGCTCAAAGGTAACTACTTCCTGGCACATGGCATGGCAGACGATAACGTGCACTTTCAGAACAGTGCCGAAATGAATCGCGCGCTTATCAAGGCAGGAAAATCATTCGATTTTCACATGTATCCAAACAGCAATCATGGAATATACAGCGAAGGTGCTACGATGCACTTGTACAATGAAATGACAAAGTTTATACTGGAAAAATTGTAAAGTACGTCAATAGGGCGGCCTACATTCTAATGTTACAATCAGAACAAATCGAAGAATTGAAATCATTTCGATAATAAATTTTTGAAGCTTATATCCGCATTTGGTTTCATGACTGCAATGCCAACAAGTAAAAAGAGCGAACTCCTGTATCATTTCGGAGTTCGCTCTTTACATTAGTAGGGAAGGAATCTGATTATTTGATTCCTCGCATCATTTTTCGTAGTACACCACTTAGCAGGAACAAGATTATTGCTGCCGTTCCACTCATAACGATGAATACCATAAAAAATTCGTACAGATTGGTGATCTGGAATCCTAACAAGGCAGGGTACTTGGCTGTTCCGCCTGCTTTTGCTATATCTTCAGCAGTAGGTGGTATAAGGGCACTCAAGGTACCGGCCAGTTTGTTGGCGGCTGCATTGGCCAGGAACCACGTGCCCATCAGTAATGAGGAGAATCTCAGTGGAGCTAACTTAGACACCATTGAAAGGCCGATTGGTGACAGGCAAAGCTCACCCATTGTATGGAGCAGGTATAGTGCTATTAGCCACCACATGCTTATTTTGACAGAACTGTCCACACCTTTTACTGCCATAGCAATAACTATATATCCCAGGCACAGCAACGCCAAACCCCAAGCCATTTTCATAGGCGAGGCTGGTTCCAGATTTTTCTTATGGAGCATGCCCCAGAAATAAGAAAAAATCGGGGCAAGAATAATGATTCCTAAAGGGTTTACGGACTGAAACCAAGATGCGGGCATGGTCCAGCCTCCAATATTTCTGTCTGTCTGAGCATCTGCAAAGAGAGTAAGTGAAGCACCTGCCTGCTCAAAAGCACTCCAGAAGAATATAACAAAAAATGCTAAAATAAAAATAACTGCGATTCTTGATTTTTCTTCAGATTTGAGTGATTTGTCAGTAATAATAACCAAAGGAACGACAACCATTGCACCATATATAAGGTATCCAATGACATCCAGGTCACTGTTAAAAAGACTTTTGAAACTCAATAAGAAGAAAATAACGATAAAAGAACCAATGACGATTCCAAGATTTTTAGTATCAAGTTTTTGAACAGGCATTCCTATTTGTTCACCTTGAGGGCCTGTCAGGTATTTATTTTTAAGTAATTCAAACGAAAAGACACTTATTATCATACCGATACAGGCAGCCAGGAAACCCCATCTAAAATCTGCAATACTACCTGTGTCGCCCAGACCACCACACACGAATGGTGAAAAGAATGCTCCAAGGTTAATACCCATATAGAATATGGTGAAAGCACTATCCACTCTTCTGTCGCCTTTTTCATAAAGCTGGCCTACCATGGTAGAAATATTTGGTTTAAAAAACCCGTTGCCCACGATGAGTACTGTCAACCCGCCCCAAAGCAATGTCATGGCCATGGGTGGCAGTGTTGCTGCGGTCGTGTCGTTAGCAATCATATTTCCGCACAGAAACAACATAAACTGGCCAATGGCCATCAGCACACCACCGATAAAAATACTCCTTCTGTTACCTAAAAATTTATCGCACAAATAACCACCCAACAGAGGTGTCAGATAAACCAGACCGGTAAAGCTTCCATAGATATTGGAACCATCCTTGGATGACAGGAATAAGGCTTTGGTCAGGAAAAGTATGAATATGGCGCGCATGCCATAGTAACTGAAACGTTCCCACATTTCAGTAAAAAATAACAGATATAAGCCCTTCGGATGGCCACTCTGTGTAGATTGTGCATTCATATGCCGCATTTTTGTTTGGTTAGAAAAACGTTTTCGTATCCATTTCACCGGATTTTCAATTGCCAAAATTAATCTGATTTATCGAAAATCCAAATTTTATCAATTCCTTATCTTGTGAGACACTGATATTTACACCACCAGACATCTGCTATTTTGTAAATCAGCTTACTTCCCGCATCAATTTTTTAATAAAAGGTGAAAGGGCGAGAAGTATAATGCCGGCTACGATTGCATAGATGCCGAATTGTTTGTAACCTTCACTATATACAGATAGCTTTTCGAGTCGGTCTGCATTCTCTGCCGGTGAAATAGAAGCTCCGAACAGCCCGGCGACGTATTGGCCGTAGGCACTCGCCAAGAACCACATGCCCATCATCATCCCTTGCAAGCGCTGGGTGGACAACTTGGTCATTAATGATAAGCCAATGGGTGATAGGCATAGTTCTCCAAATGTAATGATAATATAAGCAAAGGCAAAAAAGTTAAGTGAAGTCATGGCATTGCTGTCGGCAAAAAGTTTGTTCGTAAAAAACAAATAAAATCCTATGCCGAGGAATAAAAATCCTAATGCAAATTTGACCACACCATTAGGTTCCATCTTTCTTTTGTGCAACCACAACCAGACCAAGCCTGCTACAGGTGCAAAAAATATTATGAACAATGCATTGGCCGAATTATTAACCATATTTGGGTCAACCGGCAAACCAAGGAGATTGCTTTTGAGGTGCTCCGGTGCATAGATGGCGAGTGATCCGCCGGCCTGCTCGAATATTGCCCAGAAAACTACAGAGAAAAGAATGAATACTAGTGCTGCTATCAGCTTTGAATTATCTTTCCATGTGAGTTTGGTCATTTCATAAATTAGATAAATGAGAGCAAAAGGGCCTATGATATACATAAATATATCTGTATAATGTGTGTTGCTGACCATTATCTGGATTACTGGAATGCAGGCAAGCGCTCCAATGTAAACCATCCACTCTTTCCATCTGTTTTTACGGTCACTCATATTGCCAGGCATATCGCCTATTGGGCCGAGCTGATGTTTATACATCATGAAGGTAACCAGACTTATACACATAACCACGGCTACCAGCCCGAATGCTACCTGCCAGCGATTATCTTCCGGAATGACACCGCCCAAAATGCCGCCTTTACCTATGCCAATCATCAAAATACCACCAAGGAAAGCCCCGATATTGATACCCGAATAAAATAACGAAAAACCTGCATCACGACGGTGGTCATCTGCTCTGTACAGCTGTCCTACCATTGATGATATGTTGGGTTTGAAAAATCCTGTACCGATTACCAGTGCTGCAATACCAAGGAAGAAAAACTTGTGCGGATCCATGGCAAGAATGATGCTGCCGGCTATCATGAGCAAGCCACCCCAGAACAAGGATTTTTTAAAACCAAGAATCTGATCGGCAAATAAGCCTCCTATGAATGTAAAGGCATAAACCCATGCTTGTGTAGCACCGTATTGCAGGTTGGCCACATCCTTGGCTTTACCCAATTCATAAACCATAAAAAAAGTGAGCATCCCACGCATACCGTAGAAGCAAAACCGCTCCCACATTTCACTAAAAAAAAGAAACCACAACTGCTTCGGGTATTTCCCACTGAAGTTCTGAATCTTTGCTACTTCCGGATGGACACCATCTTCAGCATAAAATGCTAAATCATCATTATTTCCGACTACTTGGCTCATGTGCTTATTTTTCAGTATTTAAATAAAAAAATCATTAAACATTTAAGTAGATTATTGCCATTATTACTAACTAATATGTGATGGCAGTACCTTTAGATTTTACTGAGCGAAAGTAATGCAATTTATTATGTAATCAACATTTGTTCAGCAAATATTTTATCAGCCCAAATATAATGCCGACTTACAATAGGTGGTTATTGAAAACAAAAAGAGCCACGAAGTACTTTCTTCACGGCTCTTTACTTATTCAATGTAGATGAATAGGTTTATTTGGCAGACAGTTCTGCAATCTTTGCTTCGAGTTCTGTTTCATCACCTGGTGTATAACCGTTGTGAATGAATGCGATATTACCCGCTTTATCAAGTACTACTGTAAATGGTACACTCTGACCGCTCAGACCTTTGAGCAATTGCTGGTTGGCATCAGAATAAACAGGGAAGGTCCAGCCTTTCTCTTTGACCATAGGCTTTACTTTGCCGAGCGAACGTTGATCGTCAACTGTTATAGCAAGCAGTTCGCAATTGTATTTTTCTTTCCATTCGTCCCAGTTTTCACCGATGGCATCCAATTCTTTTTTACATGGCGAACACCAAGTAGCCCAAAATCCCAAAATGGTAACTTTTCCGGGTTCGACGGCATCTTTTATTTTAATAGTTTTTCCTTCGAGATTCTTGATATCAATATTTGGTAAAGCATTTTGTGCAAACATTGAACCAAAGAAAATCAAAGAAAGAAAGAGCAAGAGGTTTTTTTTCATAGAGGCGATTTTTTTAATATTCAGGGTAAAGTTAAATGAATATTTTTATCATTTGCCAATTTTTTGGATACGGGCAAAGCATATTTAACGATATTTTAAGTAAATTGCACTCTGAAATTAAACGTAATCTAAAAATTAACATGCAAATCAAGTATTTATCCATTCTTTCGGCCTTTTTGTTCTGTTTTGTATTGATGAATAATTTAATGGCACAGGAAGAATCAAAAGGAGGAAAGTTTTTCGGATCACTTCAGACCAACGGCAATTTTTTTATGAAAGATTCGGCAATAGGAGCCTCCAATACACCGCAATATGACAATAAGAAATTCGGAGCTGAATCTTGGCTCAATCTTAATTATACAGCAAAGGATCTCGACATTGGTATAAGGTTCGATTTGTTTAATAATTCAAATATTGTTAACCCAACAGGTTCTTATACTGACCAGGGTATAGGTGCATGGTGGATCAGAAAACGAATCAACAAGCTCGAATTATCGGGTGGTTATCTTTACGATCAGATAGGTAGTGGTATCATTTACCGTGCTTACGAAGACAGGCCACTTGCTATAGATAATGCACTGTATGGTGTAAAACTACAATATGATATTACACCAGACCTACGCATCAAAACATTTGCCGGTAAGGTCAAGACGTTTTTTACTTCGTCCGGCCCTCTGATAAAAGGTGCAAGTATTGATGGATTCGTAGCAGGTAAAGAAGGCTCAGGCTGGTCAATTGCTCCGGGTATAGGCATAGTCAACCAGACCTTTGATGATGAAACCATCCAGAAAATGGTAGCAACTGTAAAAAACTATAAGCCCGAAGACGGAATAAAACTATACCACAATACCTACGCAGGAAGTGTATTTAATACATTGACTTACAAGAATATTTCACTCTATACCGAAGCTGCCTACAAACTGCACGATGTGTACCGCGACCCGGATGCGCTTGTTACACTGTCGAACGGGACCACTACCCTTGGAAAGTTTCGTGACAATCCAGGCTCGGTTCTGTATGGCGCCCTTACGTGGTCAATGGACAAATTCGGTGTAACGGTTGAATATAAGCGTACCGAAAATTTCAGGTATAGGATTGACCCTTTTGCCTCCGGCAATTTTGGAGCCATCAATTTCCTGCCTCCTATGTCAAGACCAAGTACCTACAGACTTACAGCATTCTACAGTGCAGTCACCCAAGAGTTGTCTGAGCAGGCATTCCAGGCTGAAGTAAACTACAAGGTCAACAAAAAACTCAATCTGATATTCAACACAAGTTATATAGACGACCTTTCAGGAAAACTTCTATACCGCGAACTCTACGGAGAGGCACAATTGAAACTACATAAAAAATGGATTATTAACGCAGGTATTCAAAGACAGATCTACAACATAGCCACTTACCTTGTAAAACCCGGCGAAGAGAATGTAAAAACCATAACACCATTCGTAGATGTCCTTTACAAATTTACACCCAAAAAGACCGTTCGCTTCGAATGCCAATATCTCAACACCGAGCAAGATAGAGGTAGTTGGGTACAGGCTCTGATAGAGGTAGGTATTGCACCACATTGGATTCTGACAGTATCTGACATGTACAATTTGTCAAATGATCAGAAAATATTGGACAAACACCCCGAACTGCAAAGCAAAACGCACTATCTGACCGCAGGTGGCGTTTATACATACAAATCGAGTCGTTTTTCGCTTAATTATGTTAAACAAGTGGCAGGAATCGTTTGTTCTGGTGGTGTATGTCGTTATGAACCAGCGTTCAGCGGTATCAGAGTAAACGTTTTATCACATTTCTAATCAAATATTATCATGAAATATTTTTTTATTTTCATCTCTGCATTACTGACATTTACAGCATGTGATGACCGTGTGCCTATCTTATATGACGCACCAAGCAAACTTGGAGATCAAAAACTGATTATTGAAGAATTTACAGGCGTACAATGTGTTAATTGCCCTCAGGGTTCTGACGAAATAGCCAGTTTTGTTGCCGCTTATCCTGGCAAGGTGATACCAGTATCATTGCATGCCGGATATTTTGCTACTCCGGTACCGGGCAAATCTGTACAGGATTTCAGAACACCTGATGCTGACTTTCTGTACGAGTATATCGGGCCAGCACCGTTCTATCCTTCAGCAGTATTTAATCGTAAGGTTTTTTCAAACAATGACTTGATCTACAACCAGCCAAGTTGGGCAGGACTGGTACAGCAAGTGTTGGAAAGCAATTCGAAATGTGGTCTCAGTCTGGAGACAAGCTATAATGAAGCTAACCGCGAACTCACAGTAACCATCTCAGGTATTGCCAAAGAAAACATCAATGACGGAATTCTTGCACACGTGATGATTACCGAATCTAACATAGTCGAATGGCAGAAATACCCCAATGCACAGGGTTATATTGCAGATTATGTCCATAAACATGTGCTACGTGGCATTGTCTCAGGTTTTACGGGTGATAAAGTAGCCGATAATCCAAAGGCAAAACAAAATTTTAGCAAAACTTACAAATATAAGCTGCCCGAAAAATGGGTTGTAGAAAACTGTGAAGTTGTAGGATTTGTTAGTTATGCTTCAAAGAAAGAAATCATTCAGGCAGAATCTAAAGAAGTGCTGAATTAATAACAGCATTGGATTTTAAAACATGTCTGTTGAAAAAACGTAGAACTAATTGACACTCTTGTAAGTGCCGAAAAATGGATATTTCATATTTTTGCGGCCATTAACGAATACGACAATTAAATGAAAATTTCTTATAACTGGCTAAGCGATTATCTGAAAACATCTCTCTCACCAGAATCCATCGGTGAACTTCTTACTGATATTGGGCTCGAGCTCGAAGGCTTGGAGACGGTGGAAAGCATAAAAGGCGGTCTAAGGGATATCGTCATCGGTCAGGTGCTTACTTGCGAAAAACACCCGAATGCCGACAAACTATCTGTCACAACTGTTGATGCAGGTCAAGGTACCCCGCTGCATATAGTGTGTGGCGCACCCAATGTAGCTGCCGGTCAGAAAGTACTTGTAGCATTGGTTGGGGCAAAAGTGTATGGTAAAGACGGGCTGTCATTTGAAATTAACAAAGGAAACATCCGAGGCGAAGTATCAGAAGGAATGTTATGTGCAGAAGACGAACTCGGACTCGGCAATAGCCATGAAGGTCTCCTCATATTGCCTGACGAAACCAAAGTAGGAACACTTGCAGCAGAATACTTCAATGTGACGACAGATTATGTATTCGAAATAGGTCTGACTCCTAATCGGTCCGACGCTACCAACCATATAGGCGTAGCACGCGATTTGTACGCAGCTTTAAAATTCAGATCCATTGACAATACCGCCTCATTCTGTACACCTGATGTTGTTGAAGATGTCAGCATAGCCGACAATAAGAGCTTACATATCGAAGTAGAAAATACTGCAGCATGCCCAAGGTATTCGGGTATTATGATTGAAAGTATTACAGTTGGCGAATCACCCGATTGGTTGAAAACCAGGTTGTTGGCCATAGACCAGAGGCCTATCAATAATGTGGTAGATATTACCAATTATATCCTGCATGAGACCGGACAGCCACTTCATGCATTTGATGCTGATAAAATAGTCGAAAATACCATTAAAGTAAAAAATCTACCAGATGGTACAGCTTTCACCACACTTGACGGCATAGAAAGAAAATTATCTGCGAATGACCTGATGATTTGTGACGGTGATTCTGCCCCGATGTGTATGGCCGGTGTTTTTGGTGGTCAGCATTCAGGTGTTAGCGATGCCACAAAGCGTATATTTCTTGAATCAGCCTGTTTTAATGCATCTTCAATACGCAAAACAAGTACTGCACACAATCTTAGAACAGATGCAGCCAGGTGTTTCGAAAAAGGAAGTGACCCGGATGCTACAGTTTTTGCATTGAAACGAGCCATATATTTATTCAGAAAATACACCGACGCTGTCATTTTGGGACCGATTACAGATATTTTTCCTACTCCAATCGAAAGGCGGAAGGTAAAAGTAAGATTTCATCGTATCAATAGTCTCATAGGCACAGAAATATCGCAGCAAAACATCAGAACCATTCTTCAACTACTTGATATGCAGGTAGTTGCAGAAGATAAAGAAAGCCTGACCATAACAATACCCAACAACAAGACAGATGTATGGCGAGAGGTGGACGTTATTGAAGAAATATTCAGGATATACGGGCTTAATGAGATACCAACCGACAGCAGGCTAAGTTTTTCATATAATTCAAGACAATACCCGGACCCTACAACTGTAAAGTCCGATATAGCTAAGTTGCTTTCAGGAATAGGTCTGAATGAAATAATGTCGGTATCGCTCACACAATCTTCATATTTTGAAAAAGGGTTCAACATTCCTAGAGAAAAATTGGTATTTATCAATAACACCGGGAATGTACACCTTGATATCATGCGACCTACTTTGCTTGTATCAGGTATTGAGGCATTGTCGTACAATATCAACAGACAGCAACACAATCAGCAGAACAATTACCGGTTTTTTGAATTCGGCCGTAAGTATATCAAAGAAGATGATCAGATACTTGAGAAAGATCAACTTGCGATATTTATGGTCGGACAGCGTTGGCCTGAAAACTGGAATATTGCTGACAAATCAAAACTTGGTTTTGGTGATATCAAGGCTGTGGTAGAATATATACTGAACAAAACCGGAATAAGCGGTTATCAAGAAACAGTACTTACAGATGAGCATCTCACAGCAGGACTGATGTTGCACAGAGGGCCACAAGTACTAGCCAGAATCGGGAAATTAAAGGCCACAGTTTGTAAAACATTTGATATAAAGCAGGAAATATGGGCGGCAGTCATCGAATGGCATGAAATATTGAAATTGACAGGAAAACAAGCTGTTCATGCAACAGAATTGAATAAATTTCCTTCAGTGCGAAGAGATTTAGCATTAATAATTGAAAAAAATATAAAATTTTCGGATATTGCGAAAATTGCGAACAAGGCAGGCAAACCGTTGTTAAAAGAGCTGATGTTGTTTGATGTTTATGAAAATGCAAAACAAATTGGCGAAACCAAAAAATCTTACGCGGTAAGTTTTATCTTTGAGCAAACAAATGGTACACTTAAGGATGAAGAAGTCGAACAACTCATGCAGAAAATAAGAAAATCCTGTGAAGAACAGTTAGGCGCATTCATCAGACATTAAATACAAACATACTTCATGCAGGACGAACTTCATACCGGAATTGGCAGATTGCAGGATAAAGTTCAGCTATTGCTGAAGAAGTACGACGAATTGGAACAAGAAAATACTGAACTCAAAGACCAAATTGAAAAATTGAAGAGTGAAAACTTATTATTAACCGAAAAAATAACAAACACAACTAATACTGCCCGGCAAAATCAGTTAGTGATGAACTTTGATACCATGCCAACGGATAACAGACGGGTAAAAGAAGAAATAGAAGCTGCAGTGACGAAAATTGAAAAATGTATTGATTGGTTGCAAAAAAATTAAACTATAATGACCTTATTTAAAGGAAAAGTACTGGAGATAAAAATAGCAGGAAGGTCATACCCCGTGGAAGTACAGAACGGAGAGGAGGAAATTTTAGCAAATGCCATGAAAACCGTACAAAAAGAACTGAATAATTTTAAAAATGCCTACGGCACACAAGATAATCAGGATCTTCTGGCGATGACATTGTTTACTTATACAATGTCGATGGAGCATCAGAAAAGAGCTCAATACACTTATAACAATTCGGAACTGCTGTCGCAGATACTTGAACTCGAACGTATGATAGACATGCGTTTGGCCTAAGTAAATTTCTTCTTTGTGTTAGTTGTTTTTGTCAGAAAATATTTGACAATAATTTTTAATTAACATAAAGTTCTTAATACAATGATGAATATAATAATAGCTGTCATCGGTTTAGCTGTGGGATTTGCAATATCCACTATATTGAACCGAACAGCCAACCGGAAGCGGATAGAAGAGAATAACCGCCAAGCAGATTTGATTGTCCAGGAGGCAAGACTTACCGCCAAAAGAGTGACCGACGAGGCAGAAATGAATGCCGAGAAAGCCATCTCGAAATCTGAAGCTGCCAATGAAAAAATCAAACAAAAGAAAATTCAGGAGGCACGTGAGCGTTTTTCTCAAATGAAGCAGGATTTTGACGAGTCAACTGCTAAACAAAAAATCGAACTCAAGGAGCTAGAACTACAAGCTCGTGCTATACAAAACGAAATAAAACAAAAACAGGATGAGCTAAAAAAGGAAAAAGAAGAACTCGAATCTAAAGAATTGGAGATAGAAACCATACGCGAAAACCTTGACAGGCAACTTGCCATCGTGAAACGCAAGAAAGAAGACCTCGACAAGGCAAGTGAAACACACATCAAAGCGCTCGAACAAGTTGCCAAGCTGAGTGAAGCGGAGGCCAAGGAACAAATATTAACAGCAGTAAAGGCTAAAACAGAAAACGACGCACTCGTTATCGTTAAGGAAGGTATCGAACAAGCAAACCTGAATGCTAACAGAGAAGCAAAGAAAATCGTCATCCAGACCATCCAAAGGATGGCATCAGAATTTACGATTGAAAATACTGTTTCTGTTTTTAACCTTGAATCGGATGAACTAAAAGGCCAAATCATAGGTCGTGAAGGCAGAAACATCCGTGCACTCGAAGCAGCTACCGGTGCCGAAATCATCGTTGACGACACACCTGAAGCAATCGTTATTTCCAGCTTTGACCCGATAAGGAGAGAAATCTGCAGACTTTCTCTTAAAAAGCTAGTGGCAGACGGACGTATCCACCCTGCCAGAATAGAAGAAGTGGTAGCAAAAACAAGGAAACAACTCGATGAGCAAATCATCGAAATCGGTGAACGAACGGTTATTGACCTTGACATTCATGGACTAGAGCCCTACCTCATCAAAATGGTAGGACGTATGCGTTTTCGTTCATCGTATGGTCAGAACCTCCTCAAACACTCCATCGAAACGGCTAATCTGTGCGGTATAATGGCTGCCGAACTCGGTTTGACTGCCAAACAGGCCAAAATGGCTAAACGTGCAGGACTATTGCATGACATAGGCAAAGTGTCTGAAGAAGAAACTGAACTATCGCACGCTATCCTTGGTATGCAGCTGTGCGAAAAGCACAAAGAACACCCGTCGATCGTAAATGCCGTAGGTGCCCACCACGACGAAATAGAAATGAACAACATCATTTCTCCTATTGTACAGGCTTGTGATGCTATATCGGGTGCCCGACCGGGAGCACGAAGAGAAATCCTCGAAAGCTACCTCAAGCGCATAGGTGAACTCGAAGAACTGGCTATGTCTTATAATGGTGTCTCAAAGGCTTACGCTATGCAGGCGGGTCGCGAATTGCGTGTTATTGTAGAGAGTGAAAAAGTATCCGATGATCAGTCAGATGATTTGTCATTCAAGATTTCGCAGCGCATCCAAGACGAAATGCAATATCCCGGGCAGATAAAAGTGACGGTTATCAGAGAAAAGCGTGCAGTTGCTTATGCGAGATAATAACCCACAAAACCGGGTTTAATGCCAAAATACTAAAAAAGAGACCTCTGAAAATTCAGGGGTCTCTTTTTTATGTTGCTTGAAATATGTTATTGGCGTGTAGGCTCGCTACCGGCGTACATCAAAAATATTGCCGGTGTTTTTTGAAGGTCTCCAAGCTTTGTAGGTTGCCAGTTTTTAATTTTTGCTGAAAATATCCTCTCTTGTGGTCCTGTCAGGTTTGCTGCGATACAGAATCTGGTGCCAGCCTTCAGTGTTTTCAGACAAACTTCACGCATGGCATTGTTGCGGTAAGGCGTCTCTATCCATATCTGTGTACAATCAGTACGTGCCGACTCTGCCTCCATAGATACCAGCACCTGAGCAAGTTTTGTTTTGTCCTGCGGTAAATATCCCTTAAAACAGAAATGTTGGCCACTCATACCGGAAGCCATTAATGCTAGTAAAATAGAAGAAGGGCCTACCAGCGGTACAACTTCTATGCCTGCACTATATGCTTGTGATACTACTTCAGCACCCGGGTCAGCTATGCCCGGACATCCTGCTTCTGACAGGAAACCGCCGTTTTTACCAGATTGTATTTTTTTGATGAAATCTTTCACGGTGCCATCATCTCCGTGCTTCGGTAGTTCGAGTACGTCGATTTCCTGTTGTTTGTAGGGTGGTAGTGTAGTAGCAATATAATGTCGCGCTGTCTTTGCCCGTTCTGCCAGAAAAAGCCTGAGCGAATGTATAACTTCAAGCTCATGCCTACCGGGTGTATAGACCGAATGTTCTGAAAGTGCAGATGGGATCATGTACAATTTGCCAGCTGGCATCTTACTCATTTTTTGTTGTGTAAAGATAGCCATACTTCACCGAGCTTTTTGATTGGATGGCTCCAAATCCTATCATTTTAATAAAAATTCCTAAATTTTTCCAGAATTCATTTACTATCTTTAACCATGAAAATACTAATAATAGAAGATGAACCCGAACTAAGTAAGGTTATCTCGGAGTCTTTGGCAAAGGAACATTTCATCATCGAAACAGCCGTTGATTACAATACCGCTTCCGAAAAAGTGTTTGTATATGATTATGACTGTATCCTTCTCGATATTATGTTACCCGGCGGTACCGGCATAGATATACTCAACGAACTCAAAAAAACAGGAAAAGATGCCAACATTATCATCATTTCGGCCAAGGATTCACTCGAAGATAAACTCAAAGGACTCTCACTTGGTGCAGATGATTATCTGACGAAGCCTTTTCATCTGGCAGAATTGAATGCCAGGGTACATGCTGTGTTGCGAAGAAAGAAATTGGAAGGGAAAAATACGCTCGAATACGGAAATCTTACACTTGATATAGAACGAAGACAAGTAAGTATCAATGATAAAACAATCAATCTTAACCGCAAAGAATTTGATATTCTCGAATATTTTCTCTTGAACAAAAGCAGACTGGTGACCAGAACTGCCCTTGCTGAACATGTCTGGGGTGACAATATCGATCAGGCAGATAATTTCGACTTCATATATTATCAGATAAAAAATCTGAGGAAGAAATTGCAGGAATCTGATGCTACTATCACCATCGAAGCAATATATGGTGTTGGGTATAAACTAAAGGAACAATGAAACTGCTCAACCAAACACTCAGGTATATTTCAATAGCCACACTTATTATTATCAGTATCTGGGCATTCATTTTTTATTTTATCATATTAAGAGAAATCAAAAACAGCATTGATGAAGGACTTGACAACTACAAAAGGCAAATCATATATAACTTTCAAAAGAAATCCGGTATTGAAACCAAAACCAGCTTTGACGAAGGCTTTTATACAGTAGAGCCTATCAGCAAACATTCAGCATTCAGCATACGAGATACCTATACTGATACCTTGTTGATGATGCAGGATGCAGACGACACTTCACCCGAACCCGAACCGGTACGAATGCTCACCACTTCGTTCGAGATGGATGGCAGCTACTACCAAATGCGTATCATCAACTCTATGGTCGAGGAAGATGATCTCGTGAAAGCGATGTTTTGGTATTTTGTCTGGCTGTATCTTATTTTAATAGCAGGCATTATTTTTACCAACAATTATGCATTACAACGGCTGTGGCGTCCTTTTTACAGACTAATCCAACAATTAACAAATTACAATATCCTGAAGTCTGATTCATTCCCGGAGGTAAAGACACGTACCACGGAATTTCGAGATCTTCAAAATGCTGTCAGAACATTACTTGCGCATAATGCCGAGACATTCGAAAAGCAAAAGCAATTCATCAGCCACGCCTCGCACGAACTACAGACTCCGCTAGCCATAGCCATCAACAAACTCGAACTCCTGCTCGAGGATGAAAACCTGAGCAACAAACAGACCGGACACATTGCTGATACTATTCGTACTATCGAGCGGCTCAGTACTGTCAATAAATCGTTGTTGTTGTTAAGTAAAATCGAAAACAAACAATTCTTTGACAACAGACCGGTGTGTATCAATGATATCATTCTACAGTCTGTTGAAGAGTTTGAAGAATTTGCAGCCTATAAGAATGTAAAAATTTCCATTGTAGCGTCAGACAAACTCATGGTAGTGATGGACGAATCCCTTGCCCGCATTCTTGTCTCCAATTTGTTGCGCAATGCTATTTTTCATAATATTGCCGGCGGCAAAGTATTCATAGAAATAAAACCCGATAGCCTGAGCTTTAAAAATAATGGCCTCAGACAAGCACTTGACAGCCAAAGGGTTTTTGAAGCCTTCTACAAGGATGCTGCCAATACAAGTAGTACAGGCCTTGGTTTGGCTATCCTTAAGTCGGTGTGCCATCTGTATCGTTTCAATGTAAATTATCGTTTCGAAGAAGAATTGCATGTTTTTGAAATAAATTTTTAAAAAATCAGACATGGTTGTTATTGATTCCAGAATCTTTCCAGAATCGGTTCATTCCTTTGTATTAAAATTTAAAAAAAGTCAAAAACATGAAAAAAATCATTTTATTTGCAATGTTCGCTTCCTCCGTGTCTTTCTCAGGCATTTTTGCACAAGAAATTAGTCAAAGAAATGTGCCTTCTGTTATTCTCAACAAGTTTCAACAAGAGTATCCAAAGGCACTGGATATAGACTGGAAAAAGGAAGCTGATCTCTACAAGGTAGATTTCGAGATTGGTTCTCGCCGCACTGACCATGATGTCTGGTATAATAATGAAGGTAAAGTAGTGAAACACAAGAAGGAAATCGCAAAACGCGATCTTCCGGCTGCCGTACTGGCAAAGATTAAAGCAGATTTTTCGGGATACCGCATCAGCGATATCAAGCAAATAACAGAAGCCGGTAAGTCGATATATACACTTGAACTCAACAAGCTGACCAAAGAGTGGAAAATGACTTTTGATTCCACGGGCAATATTTTGGACCAAATAGCCGATTAGCATTTCCAATCATTCAAATAAACAAAAATATCATGAAAAGCATTCAAAAATTGTTGGTCCTGAGTATTCTTTTGGTAGGCATTACAAGCTGCGAGAAGGAAAGTATTCTACCCGACCACAAAATACCGGCAGAAATCAAAAGCTATGTAGCTGCACATTTCCCTAATTGCAATATTGTAAGGGCAGTGGAGGAAAATTTTGAACTTGAGAAATACGAAATTACACTGTCATGCAATGTCAAACTCGAATTTGACAAGCATAAAAATATCATTGACATTGACGGTATTTCTAAATTGCCGGACAGTGTGATACCTGCTCCAATACTTTCCTATTTAGGCGCAAACTTTCCTTCAAATACCATTACCGGTTGGGAAACAGAGCTTAACATTCAGAAAATTGAACTGGATAACGATGTAACCCTTGTATTTAACCAGAAAGGAGAATTTTTGTACATCGAAGATTGACCGGTAGGTTAACCAGAATGAAAGGGTGGTTGTTCTAAAATTCAGGTAAGAGCAACCACCTTTTCGTATGTATTTGTTCCGGATAATTTTTTATTCAGACAATCATAAGAAACACGCAATAACATCTGAAATATTGTAGCCTCATAGTATTGGCTCACTAACATTCATTAACTTTGCAGTATATGCAGAATACAGCTACAAGCTATACTATTAAACTACCACAGTTCGAAGGTCCGTTCGATCTGCTTTTGTTTTTCATAGAACGCGATGAGCTGGATATTTACAACATTCCCATTGCTAAAATAACCGATGATTTCCTCCAATATATCAAGCATATTGAAAAGCTAAATATTGACCTGGCAAGCGAATTTATACTTGTAGCAGCTACACTAATGAAAATTAAAGCCAAACTACTGCTGCCAAGGAAAGCCGTAGATGAAGAAGGCAACGAAATAGACCCAAGAGAGGAACTCGTACAAAGGCTACTTGAGTACAAACAGTTTAAGGAAATACTTGCTGACATCCAAAAGTTGGAAGAGAGACGGCAACTACAGGAAAAACGCGGCAACATAAGTCAGGAATTACACCTCATTGCTTCAAGAGGCCTCATTGATACAGAATGGGAGTCCGTCACTTTGTTCAAACTACTCAAAGCATTCGAAAGAGTACTTGAAAACCAGCGCGAATCAAAGAAGATCATCACGCACCAGGTGTACAACTACCCTTATACCATAGCCGAACAGCAGGAATACATACTCAGCATCGTGCAAAAAGATATCAAAACCGGATTCGATCAGTTGTTTAAAGTGTGCCAAAACCGCATACATGCTATTGTGACCTTCCTGGCATTGCTTGAGATGCTCAACGAAGGTAAAATACACATCATCGTAGGTGAAGGTTTCAACAACTTCTGGTTGTCAAAGGTAGATCAAAAGGCTGTGTGATTTTTTATTTTACAAATCTAATAAGAGACTGACCGGATCTTCGAGCAATTTTTTCACTCTTACCAAAAACGTAACAGACGAACTGCCGTCAATAACCCGGTGATCGTAAGACAAAGCGATGTACATCATAGGTCTTATCATCATTTCGTTGTTGACTGCTACCGGCCTGTTGATGATAGCGTGCATACCCAATATGGCCGACTGAGGTTCGTTGAGTATCGGTGTGCTCATCATAGAGCCAAACACACCACCGTTGGTGATGGTAAATGTACCGCCTGTCATTTCTTCGAGTGTGAGTTTGCCGGTACGTGCCTTATCAGCTAATTCTTTAATTTTAAATTCTATTTCTGCCAGGCTGAGTGATTCTGTATTGTGTACAGGTGGTACTACAAGTCCGGTCGGGGTAGAAATGGCTATTGATACATCTGCATAGTCGTGGAATACTAGAGAATCATCTTCGATACGGGCATTCACCTCGGGCATTTCGAGTAATACTTTGGCACAAGCTTTTGCGAAGAGTGACATAAAACCCAGTTTGATGCCGAATTTTTCGACAAATCTGTCCTGGTAGTTTTTGCGCAAGTCCATGAGTGCTGTCATGTCCACTTCGTTGAAGGTGGTGAGCATGGCCGTATTGTTCTTGGCTGATACCAAGCGGGCAGCAATGGTTCGCCTCATTCTGGTCATTTTTTCTTTACGTACTGAGCGACTGAATGCGGTCAAAGGGCTGGATGTTGTCGGTTCGGCAGCCTTAGGTGCCGCTTCTACAACAGTTTTTGGTTCTTCAGTTAATATTTTTTCCTGAGCTACCTGTACATCTTCCTTCCGAATGCGACCATCCTTACCGGTAGCAGTAATCTGTGATGCATCAATATTTGATTCAGCCATCATTTTGGCAGCAGCCGGAGAAGGATGACCTGCTACGTTTGAGAATGTTGGGTTTTCAGGAGTAGAAATGGTCTGTTGAGGAGCTGAAGCTGAGGTTGTAGCCTGAGTAGCTGAAGGTTCAGAAACAGATGTATCTATTCTTGCCATGAGCTGACCAATTTTCAGGTCATCGCCTTCCTTAGCTATCAGGGTTAATTTTCCCGAAACTTCGGCTGGAAATTCCAGCGTTGCTTTATCAGATTCAAATTCGCAGATTGGTTCATCTACTTTTACGATATCACCGTCGGCCTTCAGCCATTTTGACAAGGTTACTTCCGTTATTGATTCACCGATGGATGGTACTTTAATATCTACTACACTCATTTCAAAAATAAATTGCTAATTAACTAAACGAACGGGAGCAAAATTAGTTAAAATAAAAGAGCTGAAATGTAGTTTATTACAATCTTTTATGAAAACTCAGCGTTGCCACCTTTTTTTTACCTTCACTTGCTATATAAAGATTGCCCTTTGAGTCAAAACTTAAACCTTCTGGCTGTAGATATATTTTCTTGTGCAGCTTAATAATATCTACCATTTCGCCGTTAGGTTTTACTACTACCAGCACTTTTCCGGCTGATGACAGAATGTAATAATTTTTGGTAATAGGATCTTGTGCTATGGCCGAAGGGCCGAATGAAAATTCGGGAACGTTATTATTGTAGTTTGCCTTGAGGTCGAGGTTTTCTCTTGTGTCCTGTTGCTTGCTTACAAACTCTATAAATGCATCTTTAGTGAAATGGAAAATGGGTTTTTCTATTAGTCTGCTTGCCTTCAGATCGTAGCGGAAGACCAATCGGGCATTTTCCGAACCCGGATTTTGATCTTTTGGTCCCTTGCATGCGAGTAGAAGGCTATTGTCGGTTGACGAATAAAACATTCCTTCTACGTCATTGAGTTTTTCAAGGCCGGATTCAAAAGATTTTATGAGCTTAAATGTTGAGGCATCAAGCTGAAAAATGCTGCCATTGCTTTTATTGGCAAATACAAATGGTGAAGCATACTGTATATCTTCAAAATCGCCTTTTCCTGTAAATTCTGTTTTTTTCAAGATGGCACCTGTATTGCCACTTATGGTAAACACTGTACCCGACTCGTCTTGTATAGCAAGTAAGGTTGTATCATTTTTGTACATACTGATACCCGAAATCTCCTGCAACTGACTGTCGAGCATAATTTGCCTGTCAGGATTGTTAAAATTAAATGGAATATTCTGTCCAACAGCAATGGTTTTGGAGAAAAAAAGCAATAGCAAAGCAATCAGCGGACTGCTTCCTGACCAATGTAAGTTGTTGATGAATTTAGCAGGCATTATATGTTGTTTTGTTACAAGTTAAAACGCAAAGAAATGGATAAAAATGTGTATTGTGGATAAAAACTTGTGTTAAATATTATAAAATGATTTCCGGTGTATAACCGTTTATCAATCCATTACAATGGCCATTACACAGATGCTTATTTTGGTATCGGGCAATGCAAGAATCTTGGTAGCACAGGCTTCGATGGTGGCTCCTGTGGTGAGTACATCATCTACGAGCAGGATGTGTTTGCCTGACAGGTCAATTCCGGTATTAAGGGAAAAAGATTCATGCACATTCAAGAGTCGTGCGGTCCTGTTGCCGGTGGTCTGGGAGACCGATTGTTTAGTGCGCCGAAGTGCATCGGGCAGGCATGGACTACCCAGTATGTCTGCTAAGCCTTTCCCGAATTCTGCACTTTGGTTGTAGCCCCTCTTTTGTAATTTGTCTTTGTGCAAAGGTACCGGTACTATCATATCTATCTGGTTGAACAGATCAGATTTACTCAGGTACCTGCCCATCCAATGTCCGAGCATATTTGCGATTGTTGGGTCGCCCGAATATTTTACCTGATGGACAAGGTGCTGCACTTTGCTTTTTTTTGTAAAATAAAATAATGCAGCAGCTGAGTGCAGATTGATCCTGCCAAGTAATCTTTCCGTTATCAGATTTTCTTGTTGGTTGTGCATATTGGTGAGTGGCAGCTCTGCCAAGCAAGATACACATACCGGTATTGTACCACTGTAGTTTTCGCATTCACAGGCAAGGCAAAGCTTTGGGTAAAATAAGTTGACTACATGCTCAATTAATTCGCCGGCTTTCATTCTTTGTACATTTATGCTGACTATGTATCATGGAAACCATCAGAGATTGGATGTGATCAGCAGGTCGAGGTCGGTATAATTGATCTGAAATCTATCTCCGAGATGAGGATTGGTCAGGCTTCCTTTGTATGTATAGACACCGTGCCGTAGTCCGAAGCTTGTGTAAAGCAATTTTTCAATTCCGCCTGCATCATCAGCCTGCATCAATAATGGTGTAAGAATATTGGAAAGGCCTTGTGAAGCAGTCTGGGGCACTTTGGATGAAATGTTCGGTACGCAGTAATGGATGACATCATATACTTCGAAGGTAGGATCGTCATGGGTTGTTATTTTGGATGTCTCGAAGCAGCCTCCTTGGTCAATACTCGCATCAATAATAACAGAGCCAGGTTTCATTTTGCTAACCATATTTTCTGTAATGATTATGGGTGCACGGCCGGTTTTAGAATGAATGGCACCAATGACGAGGTCAGAACTTGCAATTTCCCTGTCCAATACTTCCGGGTCGAAGGATGAAGTAAACAGTTTTTGCCCGATGTGTGTCTGCAACCTCATCAGTTTATAAGTATTGTTGTCGAATATCCGGACCTCTGCGCCGAGGCCAAGTGCGGTACGTGTGGCATTTTCGGCTACAACACCTGCTCCCAATATACAGACTTTTGCAGGAGGTACACCCGATATACCTGCAAACAGTACACCTTTACTCTTGCTCAATAGCTCGGCACCTATCAGTATTGTGCTTATACCGGCCATTTCGCTCATCGATCTGACGACAGGAAATGAACCTACCTGATCTTGGATGTATTCTATGGCAATGGCTATAACTCGTTTTGATTTTAATTTTATAAAAAAATCTCTTGTCAGCATAGGGAGATGTAGGGGCGACAACAGAATTTGTCCGGGGTGCATCAGGTCTATTTCGTCCATAGTAGGCGGTGCTACTTTGATGAGTACATCCGATTTAAATACTTCCTCTTTGCTATGGATGATGGTTGCGCCGCTTTCTGCATAGAGTCTGTCAGAAAAATTTGCTTTTTCGCCTGCACCTGCTTCTATGTAGATGTGATATCCTTTGGCAATAAGCGCTGCTACAGATGATGGTACGAGTGCTATTCTGTTCTCCTGAAATGTACTTTCCTTAGGAATCCCGATGACAAATTTTCCCTTTCGCTGATCTACTTGCAGGCGTTCTTCTTGGGTAAGTACTGCACCTGCCATCAGGCTTGCCGGAATAGGAATTTTGATATTCGGGTCGCTCATAAGTATTGTATTTCGCTACAAAAATACCAATTTACGACGATTATCCGACATGCTGCTTATATTTAAGAAGTAAGTTTTTTCGTTGGCCAGATTTTCGATTATATCGGGCCATTCGATGAGACAAAACGAAGCATCATACAGATAATCTTCTATTCCAATATCAAGCGCTTCGTCTATATTTTTAAGCCTGTAGAGATCCATGTGCCTTAGCTTTCGCTTTGACAGAGGTATTATATATTCATTGACAATAGAGTAGGTAGGACTTGATATTTCATCATCAATACCCAAATTTTTTATTACAGATTTGCACAAGGTAGTTTTGCCTGCACCCATTTCACCTGACAAAAACACCTTACTGTCGGGTGGCAGAGAATGGAGCAATTCTTTGGCTATCTTGTCAATTCCCTGCAATGTAAATACCCATTCCTTTAGCATAATAAAATTTGGATTATTCTTTGTTGGTAGAGCTTATTTCAAAATAATATTTGCCTTCAATTTTATAAATATTTTTTATATAAATAATTGATTAACAATATATTAATTTTAATAAATAAATGTTAAAAATGTAAAATTACAGTATTTTTTGTATATTTGCGGTATGGAACAAAATGATGATAAAAAATTGAGCAAACAAGAAAAACCAAATGGCAACTATGATGCCAGTAACATCCAGGCACTTGAAGGTCTGGAAGCAGTAAGAAAAAGACCTGGTATGTACATCGGTAGCACTGATACTAAAGGTCTTCACCACTTAGTTTATGAAGTAATTGACAATTCTATAGATGAACACCTCGCCGGATATTGTTCGGTAATAGAGACCATCATCCACAAGGATAATTCGATAACTGTAAAAGATAATGGCCGAGGTATTCCTACCGGTATGCACGAAAAGTTACAGAAATCGGCTCTCGAAGTAGTTATGACGGTATTGCATGCCGGCGGCAAATTTGACAAAGATACCTATAAGGTTTCCGGTGGTCTTCACGGTGTTGGTGTATCTTGTGTCAATGCCTTGTCAGACTATTTGAAGGCAGAAGTGCACCGCGAAGGGAAAATTTTTGTTCAGGAATACTCGAAGGGCATTCCACAAGGCCCTGTTGAGACTGTGGGCACTACCGACAACACGGGTACCTATGTGACATTTAAACCTGACGGAACCATCTTCGAAACGCTGGAATACAAATTTGACACACTGCATGCCAGGTTAAAAGAACTTTCGTACCTGAACAAAGGTCTCGAGCTACACCTGACAGATGAACGCGAAACAGAAGACGATGGCAGTTTTAAGCATAAAAGATATTATTCGACTGGTGGTCTTGCAGAATTTGTCGAATTCCTGGATGAATCGCGTACCAAACTCACCGAAGAGCCAATCCATGTCATTGACAAGGAAGACAATGTAGAGGTAGAGGTGGCCATGCAATACAACACTTCATTTAACGAAAACCTGATATCGTTCGTTAATAACATCAATACTCGCGACGGAGGTACACACGTACAGGGGTTTCGTCGAGCCATCAACCGTGTATTCAAACAATATGGTGATGATAACGGTTTGTTTAAGAAGCTGAAGTTTGAGATTGCAGGTGAAGACTTTCGCGAAGGGCTTACAGCCGTCGTATCTGTGAAAGTACCTGAGCCACAGTTCAAAGGTCAGACCAAAGGCGAACTTGGCAACTCGGAGGTGACGGGTATTGTTTCAAGATGTGTATCAGACAAGATCAAAGCCTATCTGGAAGAAAACCCACGTGAAGCAAGGAAGATAATAGATAAAGTTATATTGGCGGCTACAGCCAGGCATGCAGCTCGTAAGGCACGTGAAATGGTACAGCGCAAAAACGTACTGACCGGTAGCGGACTTCCGGGCAAGCTTTCAGATTGCTCGTCAAAGGATCCGGTAGAGTCAGAGATATTTCTGGTGGAGGGAGATTCGGCAGGTGGTACTGCCAAGCAAGGGCGTGACCGTATGTTCCAAGCTATATTGCCACTCAGAGGTAAGATCCTGAATGTCGAGAAAGCACTCGAACACAAAATCTATGAAAATGAAGAGATCAAGAATATGTTTACGGCATTGGGTGTCAGTATTGAAGAGAACGAAGACGGTGACCGATTCCTGAACACTGCCAAACTACGCTATCATAAAGTAGTGATCATGTGTGACGCCGACGTTGACGGTAGCCACATTACCACTTTGATTCTTACTTTTTTCTTCAGGTTTATGCGTGAGCTTATTGATAATGACAATATCTACATTGCAGCACCACCACTGTACTTGGTAAAGAAAGGCAAAGAGCAACGTTATGCATGGACAGAAGAAGAAAGAAGGAAGGCAGCTACAGAATTAGCCGGTGAAGGAAAAGAAGATACTGCTCACGTACAACGATACAAAGGTCTGGGTGAAATGAATGCCGAACAACTTTGGGAGACAACCATGAACCCGGCGACGAGGATTCTCAGAAAAGTTACTATTGAGGATGCGGCTGAGAGTGACAGAATATTTTCCATGCTAATGGGTGACGAAGTGCCTCCAAGAAGACAGTTTATAGAGGAAAACGCACGATATGCAAAGGTAGATGTATAGTCATCATTTTGCACCCAACTCAGTACTTGAGTGAAACCCGATGCAAAATGAATTTGTCTGTGTAAGGTTTTTTATCATATGGATACATTGAGGGACAATGTCGGTGTGCCCATCGTGGCATAATGTTGGTGTGGATTTTACCTGATGAATTTTCTTATATTTGCGATAGCGAATACGTTTTTGTGCATTTGTTGTTTGTTAATTGTTGGTTTATAATTAAATCGAACGTGATAACTAGATTATTAAATTTTCTTCTATTGGTAATATTGTTGGCAGGTTGTAATAAAGCCGATGATCCGTCAGTTTTGATAATTGATGTTTCCCAGCAATGGAGTTTTGATGAACAGGGTTATCCTATAGTTGGTCTGCTTGATGGTCAGTGGCAGTCAAAAACCTTTAATAAAGCGGAGATTGCATTGTTCAATAGTCTTGATACGGCTGACCTTCAAAACACAAGCACACCAGCTTCGGTGTCAGACAATCCACCGGATAGAAACGCTTGCTTTCCCAATCCATTTAAGGATACACATGCCTTGTATGTTGGATTTAATAGTGATTTCTCTAGCGAAGTAGTTGTCAAGGCAGTAATAGTAGATAGTACAATGACGGCCAAATCAAAGCAAGTATCCCGACTTAAAGGACAAAACGGAACATTATTTAAACCAAATATACCTGCCGGCAAATATCGCTTGTATTATACCTTGAGTTCTGCGGCTAACCCACATTTTTATAGGACCTGGGGCAATATTTATAAAAAAGATTAAGCCTTCCGATCCTACTGAACCCGCAACTAATATCTTTTTCAGTATGTCTGGGTTTAACAAATTTTTTTGAAGACTATTCTATCCTCACCATCGGGTATGCCTTAGATTTTAGAATACCTTCTGCTCTGCCTGAAATTTCAGCTACCATTGAATCTGTTGTTATTTTAGTGTAAGAAATGATCTGCGGAAAATCATGTTGATCATTGTGGAAAACCATTTTTTCATTTGTAATAATGGTGGCCGTGAAGATTACAGGCTGTTCATCATTTTGGTATTTTACCTTTGGTATATATAATAGGCTGTCATTTTGTTCTGTTAAATGTATCGTTTCGAACACTATTGTATCACCTTCCTTGACCGTATAGCTCATGCCGACAAGCGAGTTCTCGCTTTCTTTTTTCCAGCTTTCGTATATTGCTCCATCCGTAGAACTATGTTTCCAAGTACCTGTCAGCCATGCAACTTTCGAAAGTTTTCCTGAAGGTAAAACCAGACACAAACAAGTGAAAATCAAATATCGCATTAGACTCTTTACTGCAAATAATTATTACTTCAAATCCATTGCAAAAGCTCAAAATCACAGTTTATTATGCTTTTATCACTTTTTCATTGATTTTTTGTACTAATCATTTTCGTTGAAATTAATTTTGTGTAAGCTGGGGTAAAGATAAGCAGCAGTATTTGATTATTTCGGTAAGATCAAGATAAAAGTACAGTACTTTGGTCTGTTGTTAATAATATTTTATATGGGTAGTGTTAACATCCAAAGCTGTAACCATACATTATATGTGGTATGTTCAATAATAAAATCTTTTAAGTTTTAAAAACTGCTTTTCGAACAAATGATATGAAGCGCTGCTGATAATACAGGTGATGATAAGGGAGATCAACGTAAGGATACACCAGCTAATGATAGAAGAGGGCTTAAAAATATGGAGTGCCAGCAGCAGTACTATAGTATGGTATAAATATAAACCATAGGTATATTTGCCCAATCTGCTATACCACAAATCGTCTTGAATATAAATGTTGTTTTTGCTTAAGGTGAAAAGAATGAGTGTAGAGAACAGCAGGCAGAAAAGAGTTGGTGCCCAAAAATACGCAGTATCAAGGTCTGCAACATTCGGAATAATGAAAACAAAACATGTTGTAAGCAATAGAAAGATGTGTTTTGTCAAAACAGGTATTTTGTCGATGGCTACCATAAACTTATTTTTAAATAAAAGTATATATGCCGGTAACGCTCCGAATGCAAAATAGTCGAAATTTGAAAACACATCGAGATGTTTTATACCAACTGTGCTGTATATAGGTCTTGCGATGTTGGCAATGACAATTGCTGCGAAAATGAGTAGGGGAACATTTTTTACTGAAATGAAATAGAGCAATATTCCCCAAAGCAAATAAAAATGTTCTTCTATACAGAGTGTCCACATGATCCTTAATGGCGCTCCGTCAGGAAATGTGTCGGTTAGCATCATTCTGTAATTTTCGACAAACAGCATCGATATTAAGAGATTCGGCTTGTATCCATTGTTGGCAGAACGAATATCAAAGAGTTGAAGCAAATATGGTGACAGAAAGGCGAATGCTATCATGAGATAAAACAAAGGCCAGATGCGCAATATACGGCGGATAAAAAATTTTTTCAATGAAATGGTCTGCCGGTTTTTCTTTTCGTACAATAAAATATAAGTAATCAGAAAGCCACTCAACACAAAGAAAAAACTGACCCCAATACCTCCGCTTTTGAGGAAAAAATCTATCCAAATATTACCGGTTTTGGGTAAATGATGCAAGAAAACCAGGAGGAAGGAAGAAAACCTCAGAGCATCGAATGTATGGAAATGTTGTCTGCCCATGTTGTGGTTTTATTGGATTGTCATAATTATTATGTCAAAACGAATCCGGCCGGTACTATACATATTTCCAAAGATAAGAAATATTTTTCTATAATATGATGGCTTATTTAACACTATTTAACATTAATTTGGTCAAATGTCCGGTTTTCTTAAAGTAGATTAAGCAAAAACACTTTTGTATCGGCCTAACTTTGCAGTAAATTATTTAATCAACCATAAAACAATAAACACGAAAGATGAAAAAATTAGTTTTATTATTTGCTGTATCGGGTCTTTTTCTTACATCATGCGTTGACAATCCGCAGGGCGATAAGGCTGCTACTACTGAAGCACAGCAGGCACCATCTGATGCTAGCGGAATGGCCTACACACTAAATCCACAGGAATCAACTCTACGCTGGGAAGGTCGCAAAGTATCCGCTACACACCATGGTACGGTTCAGTTTAAGTCAGGCAAAGTACAGATGTCAGGTAATCAACTCACCGGTGGCGAATTCGCAGCTGATATGGGCACCTTAGTGAACGAAGACCTTCAGGGCGAGTGGAATACTAAACTAGTAACACACCTTAAGGGAGCTGACTTCTTTGATATCGAAAAACATCCGGAAGCTACATTTCAGATAACCGGAGTAAAGCCGGGCAGCAGTCCGAATCAGGTAGTAGTGTCTGGTAACCTTGTGATAAGAGGTGTTTCGAAAAATATTACTTTCAATGCTGATGTAGTAGAGGCTGGTGACAAGAAAGTACAGATAAAGGCTGATTTCAATATTGCTAGAGAGGACTGGGGAATTACTTACACTGGTATGGCCGATGACCTTATATCAAAGGAAATCAACTTCAAGATCAACATCGTAGCATACGCCTAAATCTAATGGACACAATATAATTCTATAAAAGGGAAGGCCGGCGCTTTCCCTTTTTTTGTTACGTGTGCGCCTTGTCAGTACCTGATATTGACGAATATTTACACAGAATTAACCTAATTCTATTTTGACTGTACTAAAATATTGCAGATAAAAATTTTGTTGGTTTGGAAAAATTATTAATTTTACCGATTAATCATTTAAAACCAACAATATGAATATCCTTAAGAAGATTCTCATCGCTATTGCTATGCTAATAGCTGCTGTACTGCTCGCTGCATTATTTATTAAAAAAGATTATGCGGTAGAAAAGCAGATAGTCATCAATAAGCCAAAACAGACGGTATTCGATTATATCAAACTGCTAAAGAATCAAGACAACTACAGTAAGTGGGCAATGATGGACCCCAACATGACCAAAACTTATCGCGGCACGGATGGCACTGTCGGATTCGTATCTGCCTGGGACAGCAAACAGGAAAATGTAGGAGCTGGTGAGCAGGAAATCAAAAAAATCATAGAAGGCGAAAGAATAGATCTGGCACTCAGATTCACCAAACCATTCGAAGCGCATGACGATGCCTATTTGGTAACAGAGGCTGTGAATGACAGCACCACGAATGTCAAGTGGGGCTTTACAGGTGCCTTCCCTTATCCGATGAATGTGATGAACCTGTTCATGGATATGGAAAAAGCTGTAGGCGGCGATCTGCAGACCGGCCTTGAAAATCTTAAAAAAGTACTTGAAAAATAGTCTTATTGATACTGAAATACGCTGAATATTTCAATCATCAGCCTCTATCTTGATGAATGGTAGTAAACCCAATTTCAAACAAAAACAAACACAATTATAAAATGGTAAGAACTTCAGTAAAAATAGATGCCTGGATAGCCTCTGATATCAAAAAAGTGTGGCACTGTTGGACACAACCGGAACACATAACGAAGTGGAATTTTGCATCCGAAGACTGGTACTGCCCCTCAGCATCCAATGAGTTAACCGTTGGTGGTAAATATACTGCCAGAATGGAGGCACGTGACGGTAGCTTCGGTTTTGACTTCGAAGCAATATATGATGAGATAGTCGAACACAATAAAATTAGCTACACCATGCCCGATGGCAGAAAGGTGACTACAACATTTGAAGCAGATAATGGCGCAACAAATGTGACAACAGTCTTTGATGCTGAAAGTATGAATCCGGTAGAAATGCAGCAGGCAGGGTGGCAGGCCATACTCAATAATTTTAAAAAGTATGTTGAAGCAAACTGAACCCTTGGTCTAGTTTACTTGCATAAAGGCTGCTTTTTTGGGGGAAATTAATGTTCAGCACGTTAACAGAATTCATTAACAACAATCATAATCTACGATGGTAAAAATCAATCCATACATCAATTTTAACGGTAATGCTGAAGAGGCCTTTAATTTTTATAAATCAGTTTTTGGTGGAGAGTTCAGCGCTTTAGTGAGGTTTAAGGATATGGAAATACCGGGCTTTGATGTACCGGAGCACGAGGCCAATAAGATCATGCACATTGCCTTGCCAATAGGCGGCAATGAACTACTTGCTAATGATGTGCCGGAGATGATGGGCCGGGTAAATGAACACGAAAACCGCAGCAAGATAGCTGTGAGTGTTAGTAGCCGCGAAGAAGCCGACCAAATTTACGCCGGACTCACAGTAGGTGCTGATATAGAAATGCCCATCGGTGATAGCCCTTGGGGAGGGTATTTTGCCATGTTCAGAGATCGATATGGTATCGAATGGACCATTGACTACGACCCGCGGAAATAAACGCGCATATTGTATTCACGGCTTGATGTCAGGATGGTTTATATTAGAATTCTGTAGAAATAAGATTGTTGTGTTACAAATTGCGTTTCGTAGCCATTATTTTTATTGAAAAATTTAAGTATTCGCCCTAAGAATGATGAAAAATATAAAGAATTCCCTGATCTGGGTTGTCTGTAGCTTCGTAGCAGTATCCATTTCAGCTTGCACATTCACCTCCCATACATCTCTGACAAAAAATAATATAAATATGGAAAATATTCCTTCAGAAGATCAAACTACACCAAAAGTAACCGGCATTGGTGGCATATTCTTTTTCTCCGAAAATCCTGAAACAACCAGAAATTGGTATGCAAAGCATCTGGGTCTTGAAGTGAATGAGTGGGGCTCATCATTTGAGTTTAGGAATGCACATCGCCCGGAAGAAATCAACTACCTGCAGTGGAGTCCTTTCAAAAAAGGCAGTGACTATTTTGCGCCTTCAAAGAAAGAATTTATGATCAACTACCGCGTGCAGAATATAGAAGGCCTGGTAGCTAAACTCAAGGCTGATGGTGTCACTGTCGTGGACAGCATCGAGACATTCGAGTACGGAAAATTCGTCCATATTATGGATGCAGAGGGCAATAAAATTGAACTATGGGAACCGGTGGACAGCGTACTGACAAAACTTGGAACGAAGACGACCAAATGATATTGCACGGCCATTGTCACAGCATTTATTTATATAAGTATTCAACCAACACAGTGAATGATAGAAGTAAGAAACCTAAGGAAAAATTACGGTAAGCTCGAAGCACTCAAGGGAATATCATTTTCTATCGATGAAGGTGAATTCTACGGTCTGCTCGGGCCCAACGGTGCTGGCAAAACGACCACCATCTCCATTATAAGCTCCATACTCGTGCCGGATGGTGGAGAAGTGAGCATCAATGGTAAGAATATCTACACACATAGCCGCGAGAGTAAACAGATAATTGGTGTAGTGCCACAGGAAATAGCACTGTACAGTGATTTTTCGGCAATGGAAAACCTGATATTCTGGGGCGGACTCTATGGTGTGCCTGATAATGAGCTAAAAAGACGTGCCAAAGAACTCCTGCAAATGGTCGGCCTGTCGGATAGGGCAAACGATAAGGTAAGCAGCTACTCTGGTGGTATGAAACGCCGTATCAATATAGCGGCAGCATTATTGCACCGGCCTAAGGTTCTGTTTATGGACGAACCCACGGTGGGCATCGATCCACAGAGCCGCAACCTGATATTCGAAGTGCTCGAAAAACTGCACCACAATGGGATGACCATCATTTATACAACGCATTATATGGAAGAAGCCGAACGTTTTTGCGACCGCATAGGCATCATCGACCATGGGCAGATTATAGCACAGGGCAAGCTTGATGAACTAAGGAATGACAATGGAGCAAAAGATGCCATAGCCATCACACTCAATCATGCCGACGAACGCCAAATCAGTGCTTTGCAGACATTCTGGCCCGATTCGAAGATGGCAGACATGAATCTTTATTTTTATTCACAAGATGTAAAAACTGACCTTCCGCTCATCATCAGAAAATGCAGTGAAGCTGAAACAGACATCCGGAGTATAGAAATACAGAAGACAAACCTCGAAACCATTTTTCTTAACCTGACCGGAAGACAATTAAGAGACTGACCATGATAAAAATAGCCATAAAAGACCTGATGCAGTTTTTTAAGCAAAAGCGTACCATGCTGCTAACATTTCTGCTGCCCATTGTGCTCATAACGCTCTTCGCATTTGCCTTCGGTGGTATAGGTGGTGGAAGCGGCGATTCAAGAATTTCACTACAGATTAGCGATCTTGACCAAACCCAAACTTCGAAGAAGGCAGCTGTGCTTTTTGATTCGCTCAAAGGCCTTGAAATAAAGCCCACTGAGTTAAGTATTGCACAGGATAACATCAAGAAAGGCAAAGAATCATTCGTATTGATATTCAAAAAAGGATTTGCAGATTCTGTCAATGCCGGGTATAATCCACCACTGGAGCTCCAGTATGATGAAGCAAAGGAAACTGAGGTCGGATTGCTCCAACAATCACTCATTCCTACCATAGCTATGATGCCATTCAGCCTTGGCGATCCAAAGACTACCATGGCGAACAGATTCAATAACATGGCAGGTACAAAGGACAATACAGAACGAGCCATCATCAAGGAGAGGTCAGATAAACTGTTTGATGATCTTTCTGCCGCCATGTCCAGAAGCAACTCTTCAGGTGGTTCGGCAGCTGATTTTCTGGGTGGCAATATCAAGATGACCAAACTAATAGCCGCCAACAATGACAATGAGCTTGGCCTCATTCAGGCAGTAGCAGGTACTGCAGTGATGATGCTGTTGTTCTCGGTAGTTGGTATCGGGTCTGGATTGTTAGACGAAAAGCAGGAAGGGACATTAAAGAGGCTCTTATACGCGCCCATCAATCCGTTGAATATACTTTTTGGTAAGATGATTTCGGCCAATGTCATCTCTATTCTCCAGCTGTTGGTTATGTTTGTGTTTGCTGCGCTGTGTTTTGGGCTCAGCCTTACAGAGCATTTGCCCGGCACACTTATAACGATAGCTGCTACTGCTTTTGCTTGTAGTGCATTTGGAGTTTTCCTTGCTTCATTTGCCAAAACTCGCCAGCAGGTGCAAGGCCTATCTACCATGGTAGTACTCGTTATGAGTGCCATAGGTGGTAGCATGATGCCCCTGTTCTTTATGCCGGCACTTATGCAAAAAGCTGCTGTATTATCGGTCAATTATTGGAGCATACAGAGTTTTTATGATGTTTTTTGGCGTAATCTATCCATAACTGACCCATCTTTTTTGAAAAAAATCGTAGTATTAGTATTCATTGGCCTTATATTGAATGCACTGGCAGTTATCATGTTCAGAAAAAATATTCTGAAGCTCAGCCGAGGCAATTTTTTTTAAATCCGCGAATGCTTAATCTTGCAGACGAAAGTAAGCCGAAAATAAAAAAATTAAAATGAAAATAATTGTCACTACGCCAAGATTGTACCTACGCGAACTCGAACATGACGATGTTGAAGACTTATTCGAAATGGATGCTGACCCTGCTGTACATCGGTACATCGAAAACAAACCGGTTCAAACAAGAGATGAGATAAGTAGAGTCATCAGTATGCTCAAAGAGCAATACAGGGCATTCGGCATAGCAAGATGGGCAGTTATTGATAAAGAGAACAATGAATGTATTGGGTGGGCAGGTTTGAAATATTTTAATGAACCTATCAATAACCACTGCAATATCTATGAACTTGGGTACAGATTCAAGCAAAAGCATTGGGGCAAAGGATTTGCAACAGAATCTGCAGGAGCTGTTCTCAAATATGGCTTTAACATTTTGGGTTTAGAAACAATCTATGCTATTACCCATCCCGACAACGACAACTCTAAGAGAGTATTGACAAAACTTGGTTTTGAATATAAAGAAAGATTTGACTACGATGGCGACCCTACAGACTGGTTTGTACTGCAGAAACAAAACTGTACTTCCTGCTCGCCCGAATAATGCAAAACAAGTATAGCCCACCATTTTTCCGGGTTTAAGCCGACGCAGAGTAATGGAGCTTATAACTATTTGTAGTAAAAGAGAATAATTTCTAAGCCGGGCTTATCGGGCTAAAAATGTATTGTGCAGATACAGAATAAACATTATATAGTCAGCTGAATGCCATCATCTTCCTGACAAACATCTGAATATGCCAGACAGAATGCCCCTGACAGATGACAACTCCAGTCAGGGGTACCTGTATCCTGCCAACATACTACGTAATGTACTATTTCTTTTTTGAAAAATAATCAGAGAATGTCGGGTCTAAGTCTTTGCTTAATTTATTGCTAAAATTCCTTCTGGCCATCTTTTCTTCGGCAAACATAGTTGAGATGCCTTCACTTGTTTTGGCAAATGCCAGCGTGTTGTTGATGGCAAGAGATGAAGCAATTTTTTCAACATCATGATCCGTACCCATGTAGGTGAAAGTCCATTTGTTTTCTTTCAGCCTTTCTACAAGTTTTTTGATGTCGTTGCCTGAGTATTCACGTGAAGCATTTTCTTCACCGTCGGTAAGGATTGTCACCAAGACATTGTAGTCAGTTTTTCCTTTCAGGTGATCCTCCATCTTAGTAAGGGCAAGACCCATAGCATCAAACAAAGGTGTAGAAGCATCAGGCTTGTAAGTCTCGTTGTTGATTGCCTGTAGCTTATCGGCCTTATCGGCAAAATGCAGAATTTTGGTGCCTAAGCTGTTAAATGTGAAAAACGAGATGAAATGTTCCTGTTCCGGGAACTCTCTACTGATGCCTTGGATGGTCTGCACCAGCTCATTGAATCCGCTCATGATGATAGATTGGATAGAGTACATAGAACCGCTTTCGTCCAGAATGATCAGGTTATGTACCTGATGTGGGGTTGCATTCATATTTGTAAAATTTTTAGTTACAGTTTTTTTTGTTTTTAGCAATAGAATAGATGCTGTAAACCATAATGGTATTACACAGTAAGTATTACTTCGGGGTAATAATGATGAAGCAATGAAAAAAGTCAGATATGATTATGTATCAAATACAGTACAAAACTGCGCGTCTGACAGGCATTGTCGGTTTTGCATCTTCGGTTTTGGCTGCTGGTATGCAGAAATATGATAATATGACAATGCGGAGCAGAAATAAGTTCCACAAGCAAGGATTTTTTTTAGAGAAGCAGGAGTATGGCAGGAAAAAAATTAAGGTCTGCAAAAAAAAATGCTCCCTGATTATGGACAAGGAGCAACCCAAATGTTTTCACAACGGAATAATCCTTATTGTGAATTGCTTTCATTTGATGCAAAATTAAAAGATTTCATCATAAAAAGCAAGAGAGTTTAACTTTTCTTTTCCGTACGGTTGACTTTTAAAGTATTTTGTTGCTATATTTATGGGCATCAAAAAAATGGAACATAATGAAAAGAAATATTTTAGGGCTTGATTT
>JAIBCG010000021.1 GCA_019694295.1 Saprospiraceae bacterium | reverse complement strand
ATGCAACAAATATACACAAATTTATTGTATGTAGTTGGCTTGGTATAGTTTTTTTACTACAAATCATAAACGGACTTTTGGTACTTACATGTGTGTAAATTTCGGTGGTTTTACTGCTGTTGTGACCCAATAGTTGTGCCATCGACGGATATTATGTTGTAAATAATTAATTTTTTCATGATACAATATTATCAGTCAAACATAAGGTGTAATACATTCATATTGTGGTGATTATGCTTATGAAAAGATTATTTACCGTAATATTACGATTATAGTGAAAATTAATCGTAAGTTTACGGTAAATGTATGTTTACTGCTGTGTCAAGTAGGTTTGGCTTCAGGATAAATCTATTTCAATAACATATACCACTATGGGCATCAAAAGAAAATGCAAACTTTGTAAAAGTCGTTTTACGGGTAGGTCGGACAAGATTTTTTGTTCTGCTAATTGTAAGGCCATTTACCACCAGAAACTCAAACAGGTGACCAATACTGCCACTTCAACCATCGACAAAATCTTGCACCGTAACAGATCCATCCTGTTAGAACTAATGGGAAAAACAGGTGTTTCGAAAAAGATACCCAAGTCTTTGCTTGACTTGAAGCGTTTCAACTATTCGTACATTACTGGTTTTCATATCAATAGCCGGCAAAAGACAGTACATTATGTATATGATTTCTCCTGGGTCATATTCTCAGATATGGAGATTCTGATCAAAAGGTTGAATAGTTGAATGGATGCTCCGAATATCTTACTGTCAATGTTATGGATGACAAAGTAAATAGATATGAAGCAATAGCGTGGTTTGTTATTTATTATTTATTTGCAAAATCGATGTTCGGATATAAAGATTGGATTTTTGTAATTGGGATGGCATGACTGGAAATGTCAATGCACGTATGTGGATGGAACTGTAGATATTCGGAATTGGTAGTTGTAATATGGGTGTGGTTCCGATATACCGGTAATTGTGTGCGCGTGATGGACAGAAGCGAACACGAAGTAAAGCGGATGGCCTGACCCGGCAGGGGCACGCCCTTATGAATTAAATAATCGCGCTGGTATATCATTAATGGAAAATGCTTTGTGCTACGATGGCTTAGCGACAGCATTTCTTTATGAAGAGGAACCTGATGATACGTCTTAGCAGTTTCATGTTGTGAGATGAAATTGGTAAGTGTCAATCCTGAATGGGTTCTATTTTGTAGCCTGCTTTGGTAACTATATCAACTACTTGTTGCTCTGTGATGTCCTCGGCTTCCAAGGTCAGAATTTTGTCGGCTACGTTGGTATCTACCTCCCAACGGGTGATGCCCTGGGTGTTGTCGAGGTGTGGTTTGACAGCGTTGATGCAGCCACTACAGTTGATATTGGTCTTGAATCGGAGTTGTGTTGATGCCATGATGATATTGAATGTTGGATAAGTAATATTAATTGTATAACAGTCGAATGCGTGGAATGGTTCTGAGAATAGGGAAAAGTCTGCACAAATGTCAGTCGTGTATAATGCCGGTGCGTTTGAACAAGCGGATGATGAACACTGAACTTAAAGCTGCGGATAAGATGGCGATCCATTCGGTGGTATGCAGCTGTGTAATACGGAGTACGAGCCTTACCTGAGGAATAAAGAATAATGCAGCGGTAAGCATAAGGCAGGCGATGATGGCATACCAGACGTATTTATTGCGCACAATCTCGGAATGGCGGAGGGGAGTGCTGCCCGAAGTCATGTTGAAAACATGAAGTAGCTGACTGAGTATGATGGTGAAGAACAGCAGGTTGTTATACACTTTGCCATCGGGTGGGTGGTTGGCTAGTGGATAGTAATGTAAAACCAGCACCGGGAGGAGTGTACATACAGAGATGACTGTGGCATAGACCCATACAGACCGCCACTGTGCACGGCTGAGCAATGGGGCATCGGGTTGTCTTGGCTTGTGTTTCATAATAATGACATCACCACGGCTGACACCAAGGGCGAGTGCAGGCAACACGTCGGTAATAAGGTTGATGAAAAGTATCTGGAGTGGTACGAGCTGAAACTGGAAACCGGCCAGTGCCACCACTGCAATAACGAAGAGTTCGCTCATGTTGCAGGAGAGCAAGTAGATGACGAACTTCTGTATATTGCTGAATATTGTGCGCCCTTGACGTATGGCATAAACGATAGAGCTGAAGTGGTCATCGGTGAGTACCATATCGGCTGCTTCGCGGGCTACCTGTGTGCCACGGCGGCCCATGGCAATACCTATATCGGCCTTTTTGAGGGCAGGAGCATCGTTGACTCCATCGCCTGTCATACCGACTATATGTCCGGCTTCCTGGAGTATGGTAACGAGATCGAGTTTTTGGGCCGGAGTGACCCTGGCGAAAACCTTGGTGTTCATCCACAGCTTTTTGTCGTGTGATGTGAGATGTTCGTAAGCAGGCATTTCGGCGCCTGTAAGTGGGCGTTCGTTATCCTGAATAATGTTCAGTTGGGCTGCTATGTTAGCTGCTGTAGCCGCGTGGTCGCCGGTGATCATGATGACTCTGATGCCTGCCTCATGTGCAGTGTGGATGGCTTTTGATACGCCGCCGGCTATTGGGTCGATGAAGCAATAGAGACCGGCAAAGGTAAGATTGCTAAGAAAGTCTGTATCTGCATGACTTGATTGCTTATAAGCGCCTGCAAGTACTTTCATGCCGGAAGAAGACAATGATGAGGCTTTATCAATCCAACTGTTACGTACAGAATCGGACATTGGAACCGCGCTACCATTGTTCAAGATATGTGTAGCGATGTCGAGGAGTTGTTCGGGTGCACCCTTGGCATAGACCAGGAATCCGTTTGATGAGCGGTGAAGAGTGGCCATGACTTTGGTATCTGACGAAAAAGGCAGTTCGCTGATTTTCGGATAGAGTGAGTCGAGGTCTTCCTTACAACAATCGTGCGTGATGGCGTATTGGAGCAAGCCGGCTTCAAGAGGATCTCCTATTTCCCTGATTTGGTCACCGTTGGTGATAATGCGCGCGTTGTTGCACAAAACGCCTATGTGCATGAGCAGTTTATGGTTTTCTTGAGAATGCCCATCGGCGAGCTTGACAGAATCGAGTAGTATTTTGTTCTCGGTAAGTGTGCCAGTCTTGTCGGTGCAGATGACTGTGGTACCACCAAGGGTTTCTACTGCAGCCAGCTTTTTAACGATAACTTTGTGGCGTGCCATCTTGAGCATACCCTGAGCAAGAGCGAGCGTGGCCACTACAGGCATTCCTTCGGGTATAGCAGCTACAGCGAGCGCAATAGCGGTCTTCAGAAGTTCTACGGAGTTGCCGTTTGTAACCATACCGGCGATAAAAACCAGAACAACAATAACGAGCGAAATATAGATAAACCGTTGAGTGAATTGCTGCAATTTTTTTTCGAGTGGAATGGCCGATTTTTTTGAAATTTTTACCAGGTAAGCGATTTTACCTAATTCGGTGTGCATACCTGTAGCTGTGGCGATTGCCCGGGCATTGCCTGTACTGATGAACGTACCATTAAACAACATGTTGGTAAGGTCTGCCAAAGCAGTAGTTTCGTCCAATTCGGCAGTGTTTTTTTCTACGGGCATAGATTCGCCGGTGAGTGCTGATTCGTTGACGGTAAGCTGCGTTGCTTGTATGATTCGGGCATCGGCAGTAACCATATCGCCGGCTTCGAAAAAAAGTACATCGCCCTGTACTATCTCTTCTGAGGGAATTTCGGTAAGTACACCGTCCCTTATAATCTTTGTTGCTACTGACGTCATTCCTTTCAATGCATCCATTGACTGTTCGGCCTGCAACTCCATCCAAAAGCCGATGACTACGTTAATACCAATCACCAGGAAAATAGCGGCAGCATCCATATATTCTTCAAACCAAACAGAAACTAAGGCTGCGAAGCCAAGAAGATATACCATCGGGTTATTGAACTGTGTAAGCAACAGATGGAAGAGATTTTCTTTCCTTTTTGTCTGGATGATATTCGGTCCATTGGTCTGCAGTCTTTTTAAAGCTTCAGCATGTGATAAACCCAGCTTCAGATCGCTGTCTAATTCAGCAGCGAGTTGGGTGACAGGAACGGTATGTTGCTGAATTGTTTTCATTGTTAGTAATGGTCAAAGTTATGAAAAGCAACGACCAATACAAAGTACCTGCAGGCTTATTTTTTCCATTTGAGGCGGAGACTGTTGGATACGACGCTAACGCTGCTCATGGCCATAGCTGCACCGGCTATCATCGGGTTGAGCAAAAATCCGTTGATAGGGTAAAGGATACCGGCTGCCACAGGTATGCCTATGATGTTGTAGATGAATGCCCAGAAGAGGTTTTGCCTGATGGTGGCTACAGTCTGTTTTGAAAGACGTATGGCCTGTGGGATTTTCTTTAGGTCGGATGAAATGATGGTCATCTTGGCGACATCCATGGCGATATCGCTTCCTTTGCCCATGGCTATGCTCACATCTGCAGTGGCCAAAGCGGTACTGTCATTGATGCCGTCACCTACCATTGCAACAAGCTTGCCATTATGTTGCAGTTCCCTGATAAAGTCTGCCTTATGCTGTGGAAGCATTTCTGCCCGGAAATTGGGGATTCCTGTCTGAGATGCAATGGCGCCTGCGGTGGCCTCGTTGTCACCTGTGAGCATATATACATCAATACCCATTTGCTGCAACTGCTGGATGGCTTCTACGGAAGTATCCTTGACCTTATCGGAAATGGCAATAACACAAAGTGCATGGCGGTTGTCAGCAAACCATACCACTGTGTTGGCCTGCTCGCCCCATTCTACAGCCCGCTGTCGGAGTTCGGGAGATATTTCGATTTTATTTTCTGCAAGGAGCTTTTTATTTCCGACGAAGTAAGTTTCGCCCAGATAGGCTCCCTTTGCACCCATTCCGGTGAGGCTTTCAAATGTATCTAATGATACCGGGGCTGTATTTTCATAATATCGGACTACGGCATCTGCCAGCGGATGTTCGGACTGTTTTTCGATGGAGAACAATACTTGTTGTGCTGTCGGATTTTCATTTGTCCATTTTATTGCGTTCACTTGGGGTTTGCCTTCAGTAATGGTACCCGTTTTGTCGAGGACTATTGTGTTTACTTTTTTGGCGAGTTCGAGGCTTTCAGCATCTTTAATGAGGATACCCTGTTCGGCACCTTTGCCAACACCGACCATGATGGCAGTAGGTGTGGCGAGGCCAAGAGCGCACGGGCAAGCGATGACCAGAACAGAGACTGCAGCCAACAATCCTTGTACCAGTGAATTATCTCCTCCCAGGAGCATCCAAAGTACAAAGGTAATGATAGCAATGACGATAACGACAGGGACAAAAATACCTGCTATTTTATCTACGAGTTTTTGGACAGGTGCCTTGCTTCCCTGGGCGTCCTGCACCATTTTGATGATGTGGGCCAGCATAGTATCCTTGCCTACGTTGACAGCACGGAAGCGAAAACTACCTTTCTGGTTGATAGTACCTGCAAAAACCTTTTCGCCTTCTGTTTTGCCAACCGGCAGAGATTCGCCGGTGAGCATGCTTTCGTCCACGTAGGATGATCCCGAAGTGACGATTCCGTCAACGGCTATTTTTTCGCCCGGTTTTACGAGGAGTACATGATCTGTGACGACTTTGTTGATATCGGTGAGTTGTTCTGAGCCGTCCGGCATGATGAGTGTAACCGTTTTCGGTTGCAGGCCCATGAGTTTTTTAATGGCCTCTGATGTGTTGCCTTTGGCTTTTTCTTCCAGCAATTTGCCCAAAAGGATAAAGGCGATGATGACGGCTGCTGCTTCAAAGTAAACGTGTGCTTCGAGCCCTCGCTCCTCCCAGAATTGTGGAAAAAGCATATTAAACACGCTAAAAATATAGGCAATACCCGTACTGAGTGCCACCAGCGTGTCCATATTGGCGGAACGGTGCCTTGCCTGTTTCCATGCGTTGATATAAAAATCGCGTCCAATCCAGAAGACGATGGGTGTAGTCAGCACGAACATGATGATATTGGCATAAGGTGCATGCATGAAAAACATACCGATGATCATGACCGGCAGTGCGAGGATGATAGCCCATGTCGTCCGCTTCTTCAACTCGCTAAATTTTTTCTCGTGGATGGCTTCCAGCGTTTCCTGCTGCGAATCATCTTCGGCAATCAGCAGGTCGTAACCGGCCGATTGAATGGCTTCCTGTAATTGGGTAGGGTTTATCATATTCGGCAGGTATTCCACGGTCAGGTTTCCGGTCGCAAAATTGACTGCAGCATCCACTACACCATTCTGAGCTGCGGTAATGCTCTCGGCGCTGGACGCACATGATGCGCACGACATGCCGAGTACCGGGAAAGTCCTACGTACAGTGGTGACGCCATAGCCGAGATCTTTGATGGCCCGGATGGCTTCGGCAACTGCCTCCTTATTATCTGTGGTGATGACTGCGCGCTGGTTGTTGAGTTCTATCTTATGAGTGCCGATTTGTTTGATTTTTCCAAGCCCATTATCGACGATCAAAGCACAATGTTCGGAATGAACACCTTCGAGGGGCAGGTAATAGGTATCGGTATATTTTTCTAAAGCCATAAAAATCTTTATTTAAAATGAATAATAAAAAATGCTGTATTAAGTTCATTTGAAGGGTTTTGTGCAAGTGGCATTATTATTTTAATAAATGACATACAGCCAAAAACGAAAAATATCATTTATAAAGGATAATCAAACGTCAGATAAAGCTTGTGTTTTAGTTTAAATTTGTCGATGCTAACAAATCAATCCACTCCAGACACAATACTTGCCGGCTTAAACGAAACCGACATTGCTGAATTGCGTGCCAAATATGGCTATAATGAGATAGAACAAAAGAAAAAACCGGCCATATTGTTGCTGCTGAGTAAATTCTGGGGACTGTCTGCCTGGATGCTGGAAGCGACAGTTATTATATCGTTTGCACTGCACAAGTACTTTGACGGGTTCGTCATCACATTTTTGCTTCTGTTTAACGGTGCGATAGGATTTTATAACGAATTGAAAGCGGCAAGAACTGTGGAAGCTCTACAGCAGCGGCTTCAGGTAATGGTAAGAGTATTGCGCAACGGAGCCTGGCAACTCCTTCCATCAAGAGAACTTTTACCGGGAGATATACTGCGCATAAGGACAGGTGATTTTATTACCGCTGACCTAACATTAAAGCATGGAGAGGTGAAGACTGACAAATCGGCACTGACCGGTGAAACTGCACTTGTGACCGAAAAACCCGAAGACAAACTGTACGCCGGTTCAGTGATAAAAGCTGGCGAGGGCACGGCAGTAGTGGACGCAATAGCCTCTTCAAGTTATTTTGGCAAAACAGTTCAGCTCGTCATCAAATCGGAACACAAACTGCACATGGAAGAAGTAGTGGCCAGAGTGGCAAAAATGCTATTTGTATCGGTATTGCTGATATTGTCACTTACCACCTTCATTGGGTTGATAGGCGGACAATCATTACTGTCGATGCTGCCCCTGATACTGATACTTTTGGTAACAGCTATTCCAGTTGGGCTTCCGGCCATGTTTACTATCAGTATGGCAAGAGGCTCGCGAGAATTGTCTAATAAAGGCGTGCTGGTAAGCAAACTCAGCGCTACCGAAGATGCTGCTACGCTAACCACCTTATGCATTGATAAAACCGGCACCATCACCAAAAACGAACTTACGCTGCAGGATGTAACTTCATTTGGCACATTTACACAGAGAGATGTCATCCGATACGGTGTGATGGCATCCGTTAAGGCCAATGAAGACAACATTGATCTTGCTTTTTTTGATTATATCGAGAACAACCCTTCGTTAACCATATCTGCATACCAACAATTGACTTTCATGCCCTTTGATGCTTCTCGAAAGCACACAGAGGCAGTCGTACAATCAGAAGGAAAGGTAATGACTGTTGCCAAAGGATCATTTATAGCCATCAGCGGGCTGTGTGGAAAAACAGAAGAAATAGCGAAAGCAAAAGTGTCGGAATGGGCACAGAAAGGTTTCAAAACCATAGCTGTGGCAGTGGCATTTGTGGAGAGAGATTTTCAGTTTGCCGGCATCGTTGCCCTATACGATCCTCCACGGCCGGATGCCCGTGAAATGTTGGCAGAAATAATGAATCTCGGCATCGGTATCAGAATGCTCACCGGTGATGCGCTGCCTATAGCCAGAGAAATAGCTATACAAGCAGGTCTGGGTAATAACATCATTTCCATGAATGAATGCAGGTCGGATACCGACACGGACAGATTAAGTGAAACCATCAACAGTCACAGAGGCTTTGCGGAAGTCTTGCCTGAAGACAAGTACAACATCGTGAAGCAGCTTCAGCAACAAGGCGAGATAGTAGGAATGACCGGTGACGGGGTCAACGATGCTCCGGCACTAAAACAGGCTGAGGTGGGTATTGCTGTTAAGAATGCCACAGACGTAGCCAAACAGTCAGCCAGTATCATCCTTATACAGGAAGGGCTAAGGCAAATTATTGACCTTATAAAAACCGGTCGCACTATCCACGTCAATATTTCGAATTACACTGTAAACAAAATCGCCAAAACCATCCTAACAATATTGTTCGTATGTACTTCGTTCCTGATAACCAGGACCTTTGTGGTCACGACCATCGACATGGTTCTGATGCTTTTTCTGATTGATTTTGTGGTGCTGACGCTAGCGGTTGACAAAGTAAGCTGGAGCCAAAAACCAGCAGACTGGAAAATACACAGGCTGGTGGAGAAGGGCATCTTGCTCGGATTTTTACTATTCTTAGGTTGTACAGCAGGATTTTTCGGCATTAAGAATCTATTCGACATACAGAATGAAGCCATGCTGCACTCGTTGGGGTTCGCTTGCCTGTTTTTTTCTGCGGTAATGGCTATACCCGTCATCCGCACTGACGATACATTTTACAAAGCACCAATAAGCAGGTTGCTATTGAGTGTAATCCTTGCTGACTTACTGTTAGTCATGCTATTACTGACATTCGGTTTCCCGGGTTTTGCAAAGCTACCTTTGGAGGTCAGTGCTATTACCCTGGTATATTTTGGAGTGATGATGGCACTGGTCAATGATCCCGCCAAGGTGTATTTTACTGAAAAGATGAAATACAGGAAATAAAAATATAGTACAAGATGTGATTGTGCAAGCTCAACAGCATTAGGTTTATTAAACAGAAAGTCTGGCTATAATAGGCGATAAACTGGTATAACTAAAGCCAGATAACGCATTAGCCTCTTTACTGCAAATAATTATTACTTCAAATCATTTTCGTTTAAATTCCTAATGCGTTATCTGGGTTTATTGAAAGAAATAAAAACCCACATTGACGGTAAACATCAATGCGGGCCATAATATGAAAAAATTGCTCAGTTTATTGTTTTACGAATGGTATTGTTTTACTTCCTGTCTGACAACTGATACTTAAAGTATAAGCGCCTGCCGGCAGATCTTGAACATTTACCGAAACACCAATGGTGATATTAAGATCAGTAAGGGCATGAATAACAATGCCGGCAAAACCGGTTTGCTTGTAGCAGAGGATCATCCGTATTTCAACCTGAATGACTTAGACAGGGACAAGATCTATGAGCAGGTAGAGAAGTTGCATTTTAGGATTACAAAAGAAAATGCAACTGTAAAAATAAAAGTTGGTGATGCCGTTGGCAAATTGCCTGATAGTAGAGGCGAACTATATATTTTAAGGAATAAAGACATTAGGCATGTTTTATCTACTAATCACAAAAACAGGCCGGCAAGAAATAATTTGTTTCCAAATTTAAAATACCTTTTATCTGAATCCAAATTGATAATGATCGTTGCTGATGATGGTAAGCACTCAACTTGGACCAAGGTTTGGTATTACTATTTACTTACAATAAATGACGAAGACTTTTTTTTAAATGTATATGAAACTTTAGACGGGAAGTATGGGATTTTTTCAATTACAGACAAAATCAGAAATTAAAAAAGGCCTTGATGACACCCAATCTGCAATCGGGATTAACCAAGACCTTTAAGATCAACAACGAGACCGGAATAAGCCGGCTGATGAAAATCTCATTACAAAGATAATCACTTTTTATTTAAAAACAAAAAAATATTAAAAAATGGCACTTACACCCGTTCAGTTCTTTAAAAGACTGCAAGCAAGCATTCCTAAGCTGAAGCATGACATACTTAATGACGTCATCGCTGTAGAGGCTGAAAACTTCGTGAGCGAGAACTTCAGAAAGCAGGCTTACGTGGACAAAGGGGCAAAAAAATGGCCTGCGAGAAAAGACCCAAAAAACAAAAAAGCACTACTGATAGGCACCGGCACACTTCGCAACCAGGTGACTAAAGCCCGAGTGTCTGGTGATAAGGTAGTCATTGAATCAAGCCTCGTTTATGCTGAAGTACACAATGAAGGACTGAAGGCCGGAAGAGGAGAAGGATTCATGATGCCGAAGCGGCAGTTCATAGGTGAATCGGCTACGTTAACCAAGCGTATAGGCAAGAAAGCAGCACAGCTGTTAGACTCGCACCTTAACAACTTATAACCCATTTATAAACCATTTACAAACAATTTATGAAAGACGTATTCTTAACCGTAAAAGATAAAGTTGCCACTGTAGAGGAAGTAAGATTCTATGACTGGGATCTTGGCCAACTCAATGATACACCACCACCGGTTAGCTGGCCTGTGGTATTGTTTGATTATAACGAAGCGTTGGTGGAGGAATTGTCCGATGAGCCGATACTATAGAAGGGTTTTGTTTTAGTGTGAAAGTGCAAGATCTAGTCATCAACATTATCTTCAAACCCAAGAACGATATACCTAGCTACAGCAATAACCGTTCCGGTATATGAACTACGGTCATTGCTCGTGCTTTGGGAGCCGTTTTTACCACCCTAATTTTCATAAAATTCAATTCTTAGTGCGGTAAAAGCAATAAATTTAAATCTCAAATCATTGATTATAAATATTTTAAAACCGCAATAAATCTAAAGGGTACAAGTTATAAATCAATATTTTCACACAATAAAGAGGCTGGCAAATAATTAATTGAAAGAAATAAAAACCCACATTGACGGTAAACATCAATGCGGGCCATAATATGAAAAAATTGCTCAGTTTATTGTTTTACGAATGGTATTGTTTTACTTCCTGTCTGACAACTGATACTTAAAGTATAAGCGCCTGCCGGCAGATCTTGAACATTTACTGAAACACCAATGGTGCTAAGTTTGTCGGTTTCCATTGTTTTGAATAATTTGCCTGATAGGTCATGGATGAGAATCGCATAATGTTGAGCTTCAGCTGTTTTAACATTGATGTTCAAAACACTCATTACAGGATTTGGACCTATTGATATTTGAGCATCAAGTGGTTTTTGGTGAATAAGGCCTGTAAGTGGTGAGCCGTTATATTTATAGAACTCATCACAAGGGTTGTTTAACCTGTCAGTAAGATCCGGTAATTTTACAGAATACCCGATACCTGAATCGTAGAATGACATGAACCCAAAAGGTGTAGTGGTGGTGCTTAATTCGAGCCAATGAACACCCCTGTCATACGATACCAAGGTTTTAAAAACAGTATTCATAACGATGGTCGGCCCATCCGGAATACTACTAAAACCACTTACATAATACTTATTGTCAACCGGGGTAATGTCTGTCCAGCTGGTATCATCATCCAAGTTATATTTTTGCAACATATAGGTAGCACCCCAGACATCTGTTGTATCTTTTGGAGGGTAATATAAAGGAAGGTACAGGTTGTTGTCTTCATCAAGGTGAGGAAACCACGTTAATCCTTCTCCTGAGATGGAGGGCTCCAAAATTCCCCAATGCTTTCCCCTATCACGTGTTACAAACAGGCGGTTATAGTACGTATCAAATACCAAAGAATTGGCATTGGTACCATAACTGTCAAAATTCAGACCCAACTCTCCGCTATCTATGGCTTTTGGCATATCCTGGCTGGGTACCTGCTGCCAAGTATCTCCACCATCTGATGTTGTGAATATCTGGAATTCATCTCCAATTGGGTCGCCCATAACTATACCATCATTTTCATCAAAGAAGTGAACCATGTTGATATATGAATTTAACTGGAGGTTTAGTTTTTCCCAATTCTGACCACCATCCTTGGTACGGAATACCATCGCAACACCATTGGTATCTGATTGGTAATCCTGGAGCCCGATCCATGCCTTATCGGCTGATATTGCCGTCAGGTTAGAAAGATCACCACTATAACCAGAAGGCAAAGCGTTGGTTACCCACGTCTCACCTCCGTCAGTGGTACGGGTATAGTAATTGCCCGGGAGGAAATATTGTGGTGCGTCAGCAATTGGCATAGCCAATGCCCAGGCATTATATTTATCGACAATATCGACCTTGAGGCTTTGGCTTGCTTTGGTGAAAGCAGGGAATTGTTTCTGCCATTTCTGTGCATGTAAAATAATACCACTACAAAGTGAAATCAGCAAAAGTGTAATTACTCGTTTCATAATTTTCAAAATTTAAGAAGTGAACAATATTGGGTTTAAGAGAATTTTTGTTTTGTACTTTTACCTAAATATTAAAATTACCAATCATAACATACTTAGCAATTGTTTAAAAAATGAAGTCTTTGCACTTACGCTACAAATTATGTCACCCCTTTTCTCCTTAAGTGATTAACCTCCCAACACTCATACATTAATAACAAATACTTATTTTCCTTAACATCAAAAGCAAGAAATTTTAAAAAAAAATTCTTCACTGCTTTTAAAGATGGGGAATGACCAACTCTGCGGCACCTATTTTAACCCAGAAAAAGCGTAAGGAATTCAACCGAAAATAATTGGTACAAAAATCCATAAAAGGCATAAGAAGCAAAGTGAAGTATGATTGATGAGCTTTTGCAATGGATTTGGTAGAAAAGAAAATTACAGTATAGCGTCTTAAGCGTTATATAGGTTAAAATGAATAAAAAAAATCCGGATGTTATACAAGCATCCGGATTTTTAGTTTTAACACCTTGGTTATTGTTAATTCTTTACTGTCGAATAAGTATTTAACCCACATTTTAGATAATCGGCATATTCATCTACACCTTCCTTATAACCACGTGGTTTTGCAAGCACTTTTTCATCCGGTGTCATGAGCACATATAGTGGCTGCGAATTTTGTTTGAAGTTAACGATCTGCAGATCTGCCCATACATCGCCTACATCGCGGAGTTTTTCTTCTCTGGATGTTGAATAAAGCATTTCATCAAGCTTTTGTTTATCATCTACATACAATGAGATGAGCACATAATCTTCGTCAATCATTTTTCGTACACGATCGTTCACCCAGATGTGTTCTTCGGTCTTTCGGCAATTGACACAACCATAGCCGGTAAAGTCGAGCAGAACCGGTTTGCCTACTTCCTTGGCATAGGCAAGGCCTTCGCAATAGTCCTTGAAGCAGTTAAGGTTGTTGGCTGCTTTTGAATATGAAGGATATTTTGCTTTAATAGCAGGGTCGAGTTTACCTTCCTCAAGGAAATAGTTGTAGTGGGCTGGTGGTGCTAAGCCACTCAGCAAAAGTTTTGAATCGTAAGATGCATTTGCAGAATTATAGAAGAATCCGGTAACAAGATAAAGTGTCCAGATCAATGAAAGGGATGCCAGCGCTTTTCTTGTATTGCTCAGTTTTTTGATCGGGCTGTCATGCGGAAACCTAATTTTGCCAAATAGGTAAATAGTCATTCCGGCAAAAATAATTACCCATAGGGCCATAAACAGTTCGTACTTAAGGATGCCCCAGTGGGATGTCATATCAGCCACAGAAAGAAATTTGAAAGCAAGTGCCAGTTCGAGAAAACCGAGTACCACTTTTACAGAGGTCATCCAACTACCGGACTTGGGTAGCGAGTTAAGCCATGCCGGGAATGCGGCAAATAGTCCGAAAGGAAGTGCAAGTGCAAGTGAAAACCCGAACATCACAACGAAGGGTCCGACAGCATGAGTAGCTGACTCTACAAGTGCTGAACCAATGATAGGACCTGTACAAGAGAATGAAACAATGGCAAGTGTAAACGCCATGAAGAAAATACCAAAGTGCCCGCCTTTGTCAGCCATCGCGTCACTTTTATTGGCAAGCCAGGATGGGAGTGTTATTTCGTAATAACCGAAAAATGAAAATGCAAAAAACAGGAATATTAAAAAGAATAAGGTATTGGCAATCCAGTTGGTAGAGAGTGCATTCAATGCTGTGGCACCGAATATTGCAGTAATGAGCAAACCTATTGTCACATATATTACTATAATGGATAGGCCATAAAGAATACCGTTGCGCATACCGGATTTCCGGTCTTTGCTGCCTTTGGTGAAAAAGCTTACCGTAAGCGGAATCATCGGGAAGACACAAGGTGTAAGCAAAGCAATAAGCCCACCCAGGAAACCGAACAGGAATGTCCACAATAGTCCGAGGTCACGTGTAACAGCTTCTTTGCCACAGTCACCCAATGGTTTTTCATAAGATTCCATCACAGATGCAATGCGCTGGTCGAGTTTGTTGCCTTCTGTTACTTTTGCATAGCATGACGGTCCTGTGGAGAAACTTTTCGTGACGGCTGTGTCGCCCGGTGATGTATTGGTAGCTGCCAATTCGGTAGTATCAGGCTCTTCTTTTTCTGTGTCTGGAGTGGTAGCAGCTGTAGTACCTATTTTACTGTCAGCCGGTTTTTCGATTTTAATGTTGAAATCCACTTTCGTTGGCGGCAGGCATTTTTCTGCATCACAGGTCATGAAATCAACATAACCGGTTATTGGTTTTGAATAATCAGTAATATTTACCTTTTGGCGAAAAACGGCTTTTTTGGCAAATTTGACGACCTTCATGTCAAAAATCGGGTCATGAGTTTCCTTTCTGTTCAGCTTGTCTTCTGTAACCTTGCCTTCGCGTTTGTAGGATTTTGATTTATCAAACTCAAATGTAGTAGGTACCGGCCCATCGTCGCTTTCCAGATACTGCGAATAGATGGTCCACCCTTCATCAATGGTAGCTGTCATGATCAGTTCGTGTTGATCACCGGAGATTTGTTTTGATTCAAATTTCCATTTGACAGGATTGAGAATTTGTGCACTTAACGATGGAGTCAGAAATGCTGTTAGCAGAACAGCCGTCAGTAACTTCACGATCTTCATTTGATTATAGTTTTTTAGCTGGGTCAATTAATCGGGGTTTTAAAATATACTTCAGCCGGCGGGTAGCAGACTTCATTATTACAAGTCATGAATTCTATATGACCACTTAGAGATTCAATGGGCGTATTGGTTTTTATACGTTGCTTGATGACCATCTGATTGCTGAATTTTACGAGTTCCATTCCGAAAATTTCATCAAAGCCTGCTTTTTTATTTCCTTCTTCCGTTGGTTGTTCGCTCAGGTCAAATTTTTCAGCATTTTCGAGTCTGAATGAAGTCTTTACGGGGCCGTCATCTGCCAGAAACTGCGAATAAACATACCAGGGTTTTTCGATACGGGCGGTAAGCGTTAGTGTGTAAAGATTGTCAGATTCTTTCACTGCAGTGGCTGTCCATTTTACTACTTTATCAGACTGAGCAGACGCAATTGCCGATAAAAATACCATAATTCCAAACAAAAATATTCTCATACCATCAATTTAATAAAAATTCAAAATTCAGTACTAATCATCAATAAGTCCAGTTTGACATGTTCTTTAACAAATATTTATCTTAAATGGTTTGTGGTCTTTAAATATTGGTTAAGATAAATGCTGGATAAGCTATTGCGATAAGCAAATAATTATTCTACGCAGATTCAAGAACATGGTTCAATAATGATTCGAACAGTATTCTACCATCAGTATTTCCGAGTATTTCTTCCGAGGCTCGTTCGGGGTGCGGCATCATACCGAAAACATTTCGGCCTTCATTACAGATGCCTGCGATGTTGCGGCTGGCACCGTTCGGGTTATATTCATCTGCTACTTCACCGGTAGGGCTGCAATATCTGAACAGTACTTGATTATTCATTTCGAGCTGACCGAGGATGTTTTCATCAGCATAATACCTGCCTTCAGCATGAGCTATTGGTATTTTCAACACATCACCTTTCGATGTTAGTCTTGTGAATGGGGTTTCGTTGTTTTCTATTTTCAGATGAATGTTTTTGCAGATAAATTTTTGGCTGGAGTTGGCAAGCAGTACACCCGGTAGCAGGCCTGCTTCGCACAATACCTGAAAGCCATTGCAGATACCTACAACCATGCCTCCTTTGGCTGCAAAATCTTTGACTGCACTCATAATCGGTGAAAGTCCTGCCAATGCTCCGCACCTGAGGTAATCGCCGTATGCAAACCCACCAGGCAATACAATACAATCTGATGTGTTGAAACCAGGCAGGCCGGTGTCTTTGTGCCAAACTTTTACAACTTCTGACTTCATTACATCACCCAATACGTGAATCATGTCATCATCACAATTAGAACCTGGAAAAACTACAACTCCGAATTTCATATACTGATTTTAAAAATTAGGGGCAAATTGCCAAAAAAACACTATAAATATAAGTAACAAATGTATCATTTCTGCTGAGGATGATGAAATACTGTACAAAATAAGTCCTCCGATGACCGATACTGGTAGTAAAATGCTCAAAAACTGTTCGATGTTGCGGTCTTTGATAAAAAATGTCATACTGATGCCTATAAAAAGAAGCAAGTACAATATCTCGATGTACTTTATGTTTTGAATAGATTGTTTGAATATTATCCTTGAATATCCGAGCAGACATAGTAGAATGGAAAGGATAATAAAGCCGAGTTTATAGATTCCGTTTGATTGTGGCTCGAACTTAAAATTGAACATAAACACATCAAGCTGCGCTTGTCGTATAAGATGAAGAGAATCATTCCAGAAAAAGAGAACAGTAAGCAGTATGACGGGTACCAGCATGCCCGAACACAACATTAGATATTCTTTGATTTTGGGAGCACGCAATATCTGCAAACCGAGTATGATAGCGATTGTAAAAAATATAAACCCAGGGTAAAAAAAGACCGACATACTAAGAAAAAGTCCGGCATTGAAAATACCGCCTGCTACAGAATTTTTCTTATAAACCCCAAATAATTCTCTTACAGACAAGAGTAAAAAAAGATTGGCAAACAACATTGTGGTGTCGCAAAGATATTCAGGAAACAGGCTGACAGTAACTACCCACACGAAACCCGGAAATAAGTTAATATCACGCATCATCCTTGTCTTGTTGATGGTGGCGTTAAGAATACCGGCTTGTAATACTACTATGATAATTTGGATGACAAGCAACCAGTATTTATTTTCTGGCATTATGTTTTCGGTTATTCTGCCAAGCACCCCGGTATGTTTAACTGCCACAGTACAATCATGATGTAAAAGGTAGGGCAGTCTTAACAAAAGCATGTAAAGAATAAAAACCGAATTGGCTATCAACTGATTGGATCGTAATATGCTTAACACGCTTCTAATTATTTGACCGACATGGTATTAAGTGAAATTTTCGAAGAGACAAAATTACGAAGTCAAATGCTGAAAATGGAATCTAACGCATGAATAATTGAAAATAGATGTAGGATAAGCTGATTTCTGATTGCCACCTTGATATTTTTAAAGCTTTTGTCCATATTTTTATTAAACCCAAATAACGCATGTGGAACTTAAATGAAAATGATTAGTATTAAAAAACCATAAAAAAGTAATAAAAGCTTAGCGAACTATGATTTTTGAGTTTTTGAAATGGATTTTAAGTAATAATTATTTGCAGTAAAGAGGCTAATGCGTTATGCGGGTTAAAAAATCCGCTGAGCTAAACGAATGGCAATATGTCAGGAAAAGTAAAATTTTCGAATAGACCAGATTCTGTTGGTTTGATATTATATTGTGTCAGAATAGATTTATAACTTGTGGTCAAATTCATACTTTGGCACTTTCTATTGATTCTATACAACAACCTATCAACGCTGAGTTGAAAATCTTTGAAACCAAGTTCAGAGATTCAATGAAAAGCCATGTGCCTTTACTTGACAAAATTACTTATTACATCGTCAAGAGGAAAGGTAAACAGATGCGGCCGATGTTTGTATTTTTGTCTGCCAGGATACTAGGTAATCCTTCAGAAAGCACTTATCATGCTGCTTCTATGGTAGAATTACTCCACACAGCTACCTTGGTACATGACGATGTAGTGGATGATTCATTTGAACGACGCGGTTTTTTCTCCATTAATGCACTATGGAAGAACAAAATAGCCGTACTGGTTGGAGATTATCTGTTGTCGAGAGGCTTATTATTAGCCTTGGAAAATAAAGAATTCCAACTTTTGTCAATATTATCTACAGCCGTGAAAATGATGAGCGAAGGCGAATTGCTCCAGATAGAAAAAGCAAGAAACCTTGATATAAAGGAAGAAATATATTACGAAGTCATCAGACAAAAAACTGCTTCACTCATAGCTGCCGCCTGTAGTGCCGGGGCTGCTTCGGTCACCGAAGATGAGTCTGTAATAGAACGCTTCAGGTTGTTTGGCGAATACACTGGTATGGCATTCCAGATCAAAGATGACTTATTCGATTTTGGGGATATTGACGTAGGCAAACCACTCGGTATCGATATTAAGGAAAAAAAGATGACACTACCGCTTATCTATGCCTTACAGAATACTGACAGAAGCACTAGAAGGCAAATGATCAATATCATCAAAAACCATAATGACAACAAGCACAAAGTAGCTGAAGTGATTCGTTTTGTACGGAGTAGTGGCGGAATAGAATATGCCGGCCAAGTAATGAATGATTACCGTAACCGGGCACTGAGTATTCTTGCAGAATTCGACGATAACCCGGCAAAAACTTCAATGCAGAATCTGGTAATGTATGTCACAGAAAGAGCCAAATAACTGTCAGGAAGTGCATTTACCGCACCTTTACTCGCCTGATGTGTGCACCGATGGCATTTAGTCTTTCGTCAATATGCTGGTATCCTCTGTCTATCTGGTTGATGTTGTGTATAAGGCTTTTCCCTTCGGCAGACATAGCTGCAATAAGTAATGATACACCAGCTCTGATATCAGGTGAGGTCATCTCTATACCTTTGAGCTTATAAGCCCTGTCGATACCTATGACAGTAGCTCTGTGAGGGTCGCACAATATTATCTGCGCACCCATATCTATAAGTTTATCTACAAAGAATAACCTGCTCTCGAACATTTTTTGGTGGATGAGAACACTCCCTTTTGCCTGCGTGGCTACCACCAGTAGAATACTCATTAGGTCTGGCGTAAAACCCGGCCATGGAGAGTCATACACTGTCAGAATACTACCGTCTATAAAATTGCGGATTGTATATTTTTCCTGCTCGGGTATATGGATGTCATCACCGATTATTTCCATCCTTATACCAAACCGGTCAAAAGTTGGAAGGATGTTGCCAAGTTCGTTAATATTGCAATTTTTGATAGTAATGTCCGATTGGGTCATTGCTGCCAGACCTATAAAACTGCCTATTTCTATCATATCCGGCAGGCAGGTGTGTTCTGTACCACCGAGAGTAGTCACACCTTCTATTATCAGCAGATTGGAGCCGATACCAGATATCCTGGCGCCCATCCGGTTGAGCATTTTGCACAATTGTTGTACATAAGGCTCACAGGCAGCATTGTAAATGGTAGTAGTACCGTGGGCTTTTACTGCTGCAAAAATAACGTTAGCAGTACCGGTAACGGATATTTCATCCATCAGAATATAATTGCCTTTTAGATTGGTGCCATCGAGGAAGTAATGGTCTTTTTGTTCATCATAGACGAGTGTAGCGCCTAATTTTTCAAAACCAATAAAATGCGTATCGAGTCTGCGCCGTCCTATCTTATCGCCACCCGGCTTTGGCAAAAAAGCACGTCCAAACCTATTGAGCAGAGCACCCATCAACATGACTGAGCCTCTTATTCTTTTGGCCTTAATGAGGTAATCGTCTGATTCAAAAAAGCGAATATCCACTCCGCTGGCATCAAACTCGATCGAACCGGGTGCCAGCTTTTTCAATTTGACACCAAGGCCTTCGAGCAGTTCAAGCTGAAGGCGGATATCAAGGATGTCCGGTATATTATGGATAGTTACTTTTTCATTTGTGAGCAGTGGCACACATATTACCTGGAGTGCTTCATTTTTGGCTCCCTGTGGTACAAGTACACCTTTAAGTCTGTGTCCACCTTCTACTTCAAATGCTTCTGCTGACATATTAAATTTCATTTTGCAGATGCGAAGTTACGGTTATTGAACCGGAAAACAGAACCTTGAATGAATTTTAGCTTCGGGTCTTATCAATTATTTCCTCCACTTGTTGCGGTTTCCTTGGTTGGTATTGCTATTCGGGCGGTTTCGGTTATAATTTTGATTGTTTCGGTTGCCATTTTGCGGTCTTTTCCGATTTTGACCTTGGGTGTAGCGTCTTTGCTGCATGTTGGTGTTGGCAGGTTTTATATTGTCAAAGACTTTATCTTCCTCCAGACTTAGCTGTCCGTCAAACAGGGTAATGATGTCCGATTTTATTACATCATCTGTGACGTAATGCTCACGGTTCCATGTTCTAAAAGCAAGCTTCATATAAGAACCAATGGTATTTACCAATCCCTCTTTTTTTGCTTCATCATCTGTCTCGAGTGCTTTGGCAATAAGTTTCTTAACATTGTGGCCATAATGTCTGAGTTTAGAGTCAGATTTCGGGTAGGTGATATTGTAGGTAGCTTTTTGAGCTGCTTCAGGTTCAGGTTTTATTCCACTCGGAGGCAGTACATCTAAGTCATAACCGGCTATTTCATAAAGGTGATTCCACAAGCGATCTCTGAAGTTCTCCACATTTTTATTGAGCGGAGACATCTGGTACATTAGCTCGATAATGGCATTGATATAGGCAGATCTTTTTTCATAATCAGCAACGGTTTTGGCGTACTGTATCATCAGGTGGATATTTCTACCGTATTCTGGCAACACCAGAGAGTCTTTGGTAGAGTTATATTCGAGTTTTAAAATATTGGTTGTTGACATAAGTTTTTATTCTACAGTTACTGATTTTGCGAGATTGCGGGGTTGATCAACATTGCAGCCTCTTTGTATAGCAATATAATATGCGAGCAATTGAAGAGGAATGACCGATAATAACGGAGAAAGCGGTTCTTCTGTTGCAGTTATTTCGATTGTGTAGTCTGCCATATTTTTAATAAAGTCATCACCTTCTTCTACAATAGCTATAACTACACCTTTCCTGGCTTTTACTTCCTGAATGTTACTTGCTATTTTCTCATAAGCGCTTTTGTTATTGGCTATCACTATTACCGGCATGTTTTCATCTATCAAGGCTATTGGTCCGTGTTTCATTTCGGCAGCAGGATAGCCTTCGGCATGGATGTAGGATATTTCCTTGAGCTTCAATGCACCTTCCAATGCAACCGGGAAATTGTACCCACGTCCCAGATAAAGTGCATTGTTTGTATTCTTAAATTCGCCGGCAATGTATTCTATTTTCGGTGATTTTTCGAGGATTCTTTCAATTTTTGCCGGAATGTTTTCCAACTCTGTCAATAATTCGTGAAAATAAGAATTGGTAATGTTGCCTTTGAGGTGAGCAATCTTGAGTGCCATCAGTGTCAGCAGTGTCAGTTGTCCTGTAAAGGCCTTGGTAGATGCAACACCAATCTCCGGCCCGGCATGGATATAAGATCCCGCATCTGTCAGTCGGGATATAGATGAGCCGACCACATTAACTATGCCGTATATAAGGGCGCCTTTTTCTCTTGCCAATTCGAGCGCAGCCAGTGTATCGGCTGTTTCTCCAGATTGGGACAAGGCAATGACCACATCATTTTCATTGATAATCGGATTGCGGTATCTGAATTCAGAAGCATATTCGACCTCAACAGGTATTCGTGCCAGGTCTTCAAAAAGATATTCGGCGATGAGACCTGCGTGCCATGATGTACCACATGCTACTATAATAAAACGTTTGGCATTCACCATTTTATTGGCATACTCTGCAATGCCTCCAAGTCTTATCCAGCTTTCGCCTGCATTCATCCTTCCGCGCATAGCATCTGCTATAGTCTGTGGCTGTTCATATATTTCCTTAAGCATAAATGAATCATAACCGGCTTTTTCCAGTCGTTCGATTTCCATATCGAGTTCCTGTACTTTAGGTTTTTGCAATTCATTGTTAATGGTAAATATCTGTAAGTTGCCGTCTTTTTTTACAACTGCTATCTCTTCATCATTCAGATACACAACTTTTTTAGTGTATTCGATGATAGGCGTGGCATCTGATGCTATGTAGAAATCATCATTACCAATACCTATGACCAGCGGACTTGCCTTTCTGGCTGCTACGAGTTTTTCGGGGTCTTCTTTATCAATAACGACTATGGCATAAGCACCTACTACTTTTTGTAATGCAACTCTTACGGCTTCTTCTATAGGAAGATTATCTCTTGACTGAAGCTCTTCAATAAGATGTACCAATACCTCCGTGTCTGTTTCGCTTGTAAATTCGTGGCCGAGCTTTTCAAGTGCTTTTTTAAGCGTATCGTAGTTTTCGATGATGCCATTGTGTACCAGTGTCAGGCGGCCGTTGCCGGACAAGTGTGGGTGTGCATTTCGGTCATCCGGTTTGCCGTGGGTTGCCCATCTGGTATGCCCTATTCCTACAGTACCAACAAGATTTTGACCTTCAGCAAAATCCTCAAGCTCTTTAACTTTTCCTTTACGGCGTATGATGGTCAAGGATCCATTGAGCAAAGCGATACCGGCACTGTCATAACCACGGTATTCAAGACGGTGCAATCCCTTTATCATTATTGGATAAGCTGGTTTATTGCCAATATATGCAACTATTCCGCACATGGTAGTAGATGTTGAGAGGTTATTGAATAGAGTCTGTAAATGTTATCTTCAACTGAGGCGGAAGCACACTGCCGGTCCCGTATAAAGCAACACGATTGGCAGACTCTCCGCGTCTATATACTGTAAGGTAAAGTGATTGATCTACACTGCCCTTTATCATTTTCTGAATATGTGATGAAATATCCATTTTGTATTTCAATCTCTTTTGGCCATTAACGGATTCTTCTACAAGTGTGCCGCCAAAAAACTTTGACAATCCGGATTCACCACCTACCGAAATGGCTACCAGTACATCATTTATTGAGACAAATTTTCCGCTATCTTTTTTTTCTGATAATAATACATTTGCTACAGACCTGAACAAAGGACTTTCGCCTGCAAATTCTTTTACATAAATATTTAGCTCTGCCTTATTGACAATTTTATCTTTTAATGCGGTTATGTAAGGCATCTCTACCTTAACCAAAGTACCCTGCATACCCTGTAAGAAGGCAAGCGAATCTGATTTATTGCTACTATTGATATATTTTTCTACAAAAGCGCCGGCATAATCGTGTTCGAATGCTACGGTACGTGCACTAAGTGATGAAACGATAAAATCATATTGAAATGAAGTATCATTACGAGAATAAAAGAGTGAAATTTTTGATCTGAGGTCCAGTGGAAGGAATGAAAGCATCCCGTTGTTTTCTGATTGGGCACTTATTTTTATTCCTTTGAAAAATTTCAGGAAATTGTCATTCGTCTTATAAACAGAATCAGGTGCACTCATCAGCTGCATCCCGAGTTGGTCACTCAGACGTATGCGCATTTGGTTGGTGTTGATGGTATCTTTGACACCACTATGATATTCAGTAAAACTGATCTTTTGGGTTGGGTTAGGGATAAAGGTGAGGGTACCGATAGGCGAAGGGTCTGCATTGAATGATTTGTCGGACACATACGAAGAGGTAGAGACCATACTTTCATTGAGCGCAAATACATTGAGGGTGGTCTCTTTTGCATAGTCACCATATACTTTGAGTGTGTCATATACCATCCCGAGTACCAGACTGTCGAATTTTGTATTGGTAAAATCAGGAAATTGGGTAGTGCCGAGCCTGTACTGTAGGTAGGTCGTGGCCTTTGTTTTGCCAAAATGCGTGTCGTTATAGTTGCCTACCAGAAATGCATCAATGAGTTTGACTGATGGGTTGTAAACCTGGAATGTGTCCTGTCTAATGGTAGTGGTGTTCATACTAATAGTGTCAGTATATCCCAGACCTACCTGATCTTGCTTCAGCAAATCGCTACCTAAGAATAATGGATCGTTACAGGAAACTGCCAATAGTGAGACAATTGTAACAAGGGTCAGTAAATTCCCTAACTTCATACGGAATATTGATAAATTTTATTAAAAAATCAAGAAGTAGCTATCTGGGCAAGTAACTGCTTATAGAATTCAGCATGGCTTGCAGGATAATTCTCTTCCGAAAAATCCAAAATTGGCTTGCCGTTTTTTTCGATTTCTTTAAGAACGTCTTCGGACAGTTCAGCGCTGCCTTTTACCACAGCATCCGAAAACTGCATGGCACCTTTGTCAACAAGTAACTGATCATTTGTAAAATATCCTTCAAGATCTTCTTTTTCAATGTGCGAAATGAGTGCTTTGTCCATGAAGGTGGCTTGAAGTGCATTGTCCATTTCATGCGGATAAGCCGTATATACTAGAGTAGAACTACTGAATACAGGATCGTTCTTGTAGCCGCTGCGTATGAAAGCCGGTATCAGCGATGTCATCCAACCATGGCAATGGATAACATCTGGCGACCAACCAAACTTTCTGACAGTTTCGATGACACCCTTACAGAAGAATACCATCCGGTCGGTATTGTCTGTGTAAGCATTGCCATCATCATCGGTAAACATACTTTTTCTTTTGAAAAACTCATCATTATCAAGGAAATAAACCTGCAATCTTGCACCAGGTAATGATGCCACTTTGATAATCAGTGGATAATCATCATCATCTACAATGATGTTCATTCCTGAAAGTCTTACTACTTCGTGTAGTCTGTGTCGTCTTTCATTTATGGAACCAAACTTAGGCATCAGAATTCGTATTTCATATCCTTTTTCATTCAAATACAAAGGAAGTTTTCCTGCCAATTCTGAAATAAGGGTGTCTTCGGTGTATGGTGATAATTCTTGGGTTACAATTAACAAACGCTTTTTACTCATTGAAATTTATTCTGTAGATACTTTAAATAAAAAATGCCCACAAAAGTACGAATAATAATGCAGTTTTTTTAAATATTGTGCTTTTATTACTGAAAATTAGTGGACTAAACTATAATTTTAACGCTCTTTAACTAAATATTATGCTGATCATTCATACTGTAGAGGCACTGCAGAAAATAATCAACGAAAAGAAATCTTCGGGACTTACAGGATTTATACCAACTATGGGCGCTCTGCATAGCGGACACATTTCACTTATCAAACAAAGCAAATCCGAAACAGATTATACAATTTGCTCGATCTTCGTCAACCCTACTCAGTTCAATGACCCGAATGATCTGAAAAAATATCCACGCCCGGTGGCACATGATATCGAAATTCTAGAAGATGCAAATTGTGATGTACTTTTTTTGCCTGAGGTTGATGAAATTTATCCTAATGGCTCGTCTGACAAGAAAAAATTTGACTTTGGCCAACTTGACAAAGTGATGGAGGGCTTTTTCAGACCGGGACACTTCGACGGTATGGCACAGGTCGTTGACAGGCTTCTGGAGATTTTACAACCCGATAAATTATTTATGGGCCAGAAAGACTTTCAACAACTTACCATTGTAAGGGCAATGCTCCGACTTACCGGCCGCAATACTGAACTAGTGACTGGGGCCACTTTCAGAGAAAAGGATGGACTCGCCAAAAGTAGCCGAAACATAAGGTTAACATCCGAACATAGAAAAGAAGCAACGCTCATTTATAAAACATTGAAGTGGGCAAAAAAAAATGCTTCGTCTTTGAATTTTGACGATATTTCTTTAAAAGCTATGAAAAAACTTACTCGTACTGATTTTAAGCCTGAATATTTTGATATAGTGGACGGCATTACGCTCCAAAAGCTTAATTCTATACAAGACAGCGACTACATTGTTGCATGTGTTGCTTGCTGGGTAGGGGAAGTACGCCTCATAGACAATATTATTATCAAAGACGAGACAGAATAACTCTTCAAGCACACCATGTTATATCCATTTCTACAAAAAGGAAGAGCGGAGGCCGGTGTTGATGAGGCCGGACGTGGGTGTCTTGCAGGTCCGGTGGTGGCAGCTGCCGTCATCCTGCCGGAAGATTTTGCCCATCCATTGTTGAATGATTCGAAGAAATTGAAAGCTTCAGACCGTTATGCGCTTCGTCAAATCATAGAACATGAGGCAGTCGCCTGGGCTGTAAGTTTTATAGACCCAGATGTAATAGATGAGGTAAATATTCTGAATGCCACATTTTTAGCCATGAATGAGGCCGTAAATAAACTGAAAATCAGACCACAACATTTGTTGATAGACGGGAATCGATTCAAGGACACTACTGCCGGTATAGGCTACAGTTGCATTGTTAAGGGCGATGCTTTGTATGCATCGATAGCTGCGGCTTCCATTTTGGCTAAAACCTACCGTGATGATCAGATGCTGACTCTTCATCAGCAACACCATCAATACTTATGGAACAATAACAAAGGATATCCGACTACAGATCACCGACTAGCTATAGAAGTGCATGGTATTACCATTCATCACAGAAAGTCATTCCGCCTTCTGCCAGAGGAGCCTCAGCTCAGGTTATTTCATGAATGAGATACTGTTTACCTGTCCAGTTTTTTATCTTCGCCGAATAATATCGAAATCACATTATTCGCCTTGAGATTGTCAGCTACTATTTTGATAATGGCAGCAAACGGTACAAACAATATCATGCCGCTCCCACCCCAGAACATACCACCCAACAGAATCATAGCAAGTGTTGCCAGAGCATTTACATTGAGCTTGCTACTCACGGCAAAAGGAAAGATCACATTGGCTTCAAGATACTGGACGATGGTGAACAATAGAATCACCATAAATGGGTAAACCGGATTTTCGAATGTGATCCAAGCTACTGAGACTGGCAAGGCTGCTGCTATTATTATGCCTATATATGGGATGAAAGTCATGATGGCTACAAGAAAACCATATACAAATGCATCGGGTATGCCTATGATAAGCAATCCTACACTATTGAGGGCACCTACAATCAGATATACCAACAACATGCCTTTGATGAAGTTGTAGTAAGTATCAATGGTTTTACGTATAATTTGGGTAATGATTTCTTCGCCCACTGTCGGGAATAAACTAAACAAAGAATTGACCAACCGCCGACGATAATACAAAATTAAACCTGAAAATATTGGTATCAAAATAATGAGTACCAAACCAACGGACGATTCGTAAAGGACATTTTTGAGTATAGGTAGAATGAATTCCGGCAGTTTGTCAAGCGCATTGCTCAACCAGAGTTCTTGTTGTACAAAACTTATCTGTAGGTCGGAGATGAAGAATTCGCTGATGGTATTTATGAGTGTGAGCAGTTTTTTTTCGAGTAATGGCCATTTTAAGGTAAATGCCGCAATAATCCGTACAAAAAGTGCCCCGATGATAACAAGTAATACACCCAACATACTGAGACTGATGGTTATGGCAAGGACTTTCGGAAATCTATGCAGTTCGAGCCATTTGCTGAATGGATATAGAACACAAGCTATTAGTAATGAAAAACTCAAGGGCATCAAAAGGGGTTTCCCAAAATACAGTATCAGACCTGTGAGGATGATGAAGAGGAGTGTCTGGTTTATTTTTACCAAAGAAGCATTCATATCATTGAAGGTAGGTTACTTTGATTCAAATGTACGATAAAAATTCGGGTTTTATAATATGGAGTGTTTTTTGATGGACAAATCCATTGCTCGCAAGTATTGAGCCGTTGCAGAGATAATTGTCACCTCCGTTAATGTCCGTAACGGTGCCACCGGCTTCTTTTACTAAAATTGAGCCAGCTGCTATATCCCAATTATTAAGACCGTACTCGAAGAAGAAGTCGAATCTGCCACATGCCACATAGGCCAGATCGAGTGCTGCCGAGCCTATCCGCCTTATGCCGCGGGTTTTTTTCATAAAATATCTCAGACATCTGATGTATGACTCTATTGGCGTATAATCATAGTAAGGAAAGCCTGTAGCAGCAAGGCAATTGGAAAGTTCGCTGTGCCGACTGACACTGATTTTTTGATCATTCATGTATGCACCTCCTTCATCCCAGGCGTAAAAGCATTGATCGTGTATGACATCATATACTATACCTATCACACATTTACCTCTGACGGTTAGTGCCACACTAATGGCAAAAAACGGTATTCCATGCAAAAAATTGGTAGTGCCGTCAAGTGGATCGATGATCCATACTGATTCAGCATCTGCATCTGCATGCTCTGACTCTTCGGCGATAATACCACTTCCGGGCACTATGCTTTGCAATCCGTTTATAAGCATTTTCTCTGCATTTTGATCAACATGACTTACCAGGCTGTTGAATGATTTGTGTTCAATCTTATCTTCTGTTACCTGCCCCGTTTCCGACTTTATGTAGAGGGCGACTATTTTGATTAAATCAGCTGCATCAGTACAAATTTTTTCCAATCCAAGTGTTTTCATATATTTGATCAGGGTTTAATCACTTAGCATGATGCTGAATATTTTTAACCGGCATGCCGGAATGTTCGGTTGGTGAAAGATATTTATTTAAAATCGAGATATTCTACTTCTTCATCCTCTTCGTCTCTAAATGTCTTTTTCTCAGGTTTTACAACCGCCTTGGTCGGATTTTTGAGTGTTTGTTTTGCTTCCTCAAGGGTCGATTTCAGGCTGGGGCGCAAGGCGGTATTGTTGCCGGTGTTGAATGAGTTGTTGTTTGTAAAAGATGCAGATTTTGGGTTTTCTCCTTGGTCCGACCATCCATCCGGTTCATCAAATTCGGGCATGGAGCCAAATTCTGCGAGCAGTGTGTTCATGATTTTGTGTTTTCTGATTTCACTTTTTGTAAAATTTGATTTGACAAGTGATTTGTCACGTTTATTGACGAATTTTTCGGTTGTCCCTTTCAGGTTATAGTAAAGATTGAAGAAACCACCTTTTTGTGCCGGTAAGGCATCAGAGGTTTTGTTGACCAGATTCAGTTTGTTGAGCAGAACCTGACCTGCATTTATCTTGAAGTTGTACTCTATGTCGTTGTTGAAAGTATGTTGTCCGCTTACGGTAAGGTTGGCGGCATTGCTTTGAATAAACATAGCCGGTATATGGATGATACCGTCTTCTATTTCAATCAGATTTTTAAGATTGACAAATCTGATGTTGCGCAGGTCTTTCATTTTGATAAAAGCCGAAAAACTTTCCAGAAGCTTGAATGCCCGCATTTCACCATTGTCCACCGACATGCTTCCATAAACGTGTAGTTTGTTTATGTCAAATTTTCCATTTTTGTCCCAGTCAGCTAGTATGAGTATCCTTGAATTGAGCCTACCGCTCAGGTTATTATCTGTAAGTGTTTCCTGGCCAAAATTATCTGATTGCGCAAAAAATTCTTTTATATTGACCTTGCTGCTCTCAAGTGTAGCTTTCAGGTGCGACCCCGTATTGTCAAAATTGAGCTGACCTTCGATGTTCCAGTCACCTTCCATTGCCTGTACGTCACCGCTCACGAGCATATCACCACCTTCGAATATAAGATCGCCAGAAAAATTGCGAGCCATAATCTTTTTGTGCTTAATCACATCCAGATCTGCTTTGATGGTTCCCTGGATTTTGTCAAAAGGATTCCCACTGTTAACAGGTGTTGAAGAGGTGGTTTTAGTTTGTACTTCATCTTTGTCTGAGAGCATTGTCATCCAACGTTCGAGGTTTATATAGTTGGAATGTATGTTAATGCCCAGACCAAGCTTGTCATTTGGATCTTTACTGAAGATAAATGGCAGATAGTCCGAAATTCTGCCATCAATCTGAAGGTCACTATCCAACCCACGAAGATCCACCTTTGTCAGATTGATAAAATTGTTCGAGAAGTTTATTTCGCCGGTACTGAACTTCAGGTCTTCGCCACGGTAGTTGAGCACGGCATCTTCAAATAGGATTGAGCCAGAAGCTTTAACGCGTGTGGCGCCTTGGTCTGATCTCATATCGGCCATATTACCTTTGATGACCACATTTTTTACATTAATAAAACCGGCGCCTCCCTTCGCCTGGGCAATGAAAGCATACACTCGTTCAAGCGGAATTTTCCCGTTTGCAGATAGGTCAATATCGGGTTTTTCAAAGTTTCGTAGCTTCAGATTGAGAGAAAAAGGCAGTCCGTTGAAGCTTGCCTTACAATTATCCAGAGAAAAAGATGATGTTCTGAAGTTATGTGACCAACCATTTGAAAAACTACCCGTAAACGAAATCTGGTCAATCATTCCACCTACATCTTTGCCTTGAACAGAGCCGTTTTTCAGATTATACTGTACAAGTATAGCAGGGTTGGAACTGGCATTCAGTGTGCCATCTATTCGCGCATTCACTTGAATGATACCTTTGCTTTTGAATCTCACAGCCGCATCGTTGAGTTGCGATATTCCGAGATTAAAGACAGATTCGAGGTTGATGTCCTTACCTAATGCAAACAAATCGAAGTCGGTACCGTTTTTTCCTTCATTTACTGAACCTTCAACAGTAAAATTGTTTGATGCCAGGTTAAGAAGGCATTCCTTTATTTTGTAGGTACCTTTTTTACTGTTAATATCAAATTTTCCGGTCAGGCTCAGAGGTTTTTCCTGCAGATAATTCGAATTTTCATGCATAATGCTATTCAGTATCCAGTCAGTATCCAGGTCTAAGATAAATTCGTCAGCAGAAAATTCGCCGGCGAGGGTACCTTTAGTAATAGTAGCCTTGTAGTCAGATTGTTTGAGTTGGTTGGTATAGGTAATGGCAAAGTTATCAAATATTGCTTTGCTTATGCTAAATGATACATCGTTCTGGCTTTTGTTGTCAGTATTTTTTTTAAATATTTCGTAGTTTGGTTTACCCTTATTGTCTATAACGATGTTGATGACGCCGTCCTTCAGCTTTATTTTTGAAATGCTTGGTTTGCCAGTAAATGCACTCCAAATGCCCATCGAAAAACTAAGCTCTCCAATAGAAAGGAGATTTTTTTTTCCGGTATCAGCAAGCCGGACATTTTTGAGCGTAGCTGACACTTTGGGGAAGGCACGTATGAGAGAGAGAGAAACATCTTCTACCTTCAGTTCGGTAGTAATGTTTTTATTAAGTTCAGCTATAATCAACCGACCGATTTTGTCTTCAAAAAATGCAGTAAGAATCACCGATAACAGGAAGACAGAAGAGAATACCAGAATAGTTCTGGCAATAATTTTTTTAACTACTGGAGGCATAGGTTATTATTGCAATACAAAAGTAACGGTAAGTTTTGTGATATTAGTATTTAGCTTAATAATTACAATAAGTTTATTTTTTTTTAAAAAAATAGTTGCATAATACAAATAGTACACTTATCTTTGCCTCGCTTTTCGAAAAAGGGCGCATAGCTCAGTTGGTTCAGAGCATCTGCCTTACAAGCAGAGGGTCGGAGGTTCGAATCCTTCTGCGCCCACACACAAGGCTTCATCGATTATATCGGTGGAGCCTTTTTGGTTCTTAGCACCATGTTGTTAAATGCACGTTGTGCAATATTTTCTCACAAAAAATTTATCTTTGTAGTTTATAATTGAATGGCTTTTAAATGGTCAGGTGGCAATGCACCATGCATTTAACAAAGTTTTAATGATTGTCACATTACACTTTTACTTGCTTGTTCGTTCTTAATCAATAACAATCGATTAATATTATACATGAGAATTCTCCTTCTTTTTATTTTTAGCTTCTTGTTGACATCGCATACAAATGCACAAGAGTCGTCAAAACCACTTTCCGTAAAATGGGGAAATGAATTGAAATCGCCATCCGGTACATTTATATATAAAATCGTCCAAAACGACCTGAATGGAATTACTGTATTAAGGCTGAAAAAGAGTGGTATGTTCAGTACTTCTCAAAAAATTATTTTTGAAAGATACAATGCTGGCTTTGGTATCGAAAAAAGCAAAGAAACCACGCTTAAGTACAAGAATAAAAGTATGGATTTTGAACAGGCTTTTTCCTTGGGTGGCAAACTGTATTTGTTTTCGTCCTTTGCTAATCAAAAAGATCAGAAAAAGTACCTTTTTGGCCAGGAAGTTCGTGCGACATCACTTACACCTGAAAAAAAGTTGAGTTATTTGGATGAGATGTCATTTACCTTATTAAATGATTATGCCGGCTTTCAATTCGACATTTCACCTGATAGTAGTTTGCTTTTAGTCTATCATGCCATCCCGGGTAAAAAGGAAGAACCTGCCAAATACAGCCTGCTGGTAGTGGACAAGGAGTTGAATAAATTGTGGTCAACACAATACACGCTACAAGGAAAGCTCAAGGATCATTACATCGAAAACATCAAACTTGATAATAATGGCAATGCCTTTCTATTACTATCCACAAATATCGGCACCGGTACACAAAAGCTTCAGGATGATAAATACCGTATGATAAGCATCCGTGATCAAGGTCAGAAAATAGACGAAATCGATATTGGCGTAAGCGACATATATATTAATGGCCTTAACTTCAAAGTATTGAAAGACAACAATATAGTACTTGCAGGGTTCTATAGCAACCGTGGTGTAAATTCTGTAAAAGGTGTTGTGTATTATGTCATCAATGGCGACACAAAGCAGATTATTCATCAGAGTACAAAAGAGTTTGGTGTCGACTTCGTTACAAGTAACTTGTCTGAAAGCAAAAGAAACAAACTTAAAGACAGTACACGAAAGACAGCCTTACCTGAACTACCAAAATTTAACCTTGACCATCTAATACTGAGAGGTGATGGCGGAGCTCTTTTACTTGCCGAGCAATATGATTACAGCGTCTATTCGTACTATGACTATTTCTCACGCACATATACCAACAGGTATGTGTATATGTATGATGATATAGTAGCTGTCAGTATTAACCCCGAAGGCAATATTGACTGGGCAACCCGGGTGCCAAAACATCAAGAAACTATGGATGATGAAGGTATTTATTCTTCATATTGCTATGCTGTAAGTGGCGACAAACTGGTATTTTTATACAATGATAATCCACGCAACTACAACCGCGATCAAAAATCAAGAGCCAGATATGAGTTTGATGCATATAACGGAATGCCGGCCTATGCGATAATAGAAAGTGACGGCACACTCCACACCGGCCTTCTCGAAAATGGCACTGATGACAAACAATTTATAAGACCATCTATCTGCAAGCAAACAGCGCTGAGCAAGATGCTCATTTATAAAGAATACAATGGTAAGTATAAATGGGGTGAAGTAATGGTGAAATAATCCGGAAACTGCGGGTTTTAATCATACTATCAAAACACTTATCAGCTGTTGACGTATAAGTTTCAGCTTTTCAAGTATTGAATTTGATGTCAAACAGTTTTTCTCAATGTAGAATTACTTAATTTTGCGACTTATTTTAATAAATATATATGTACAAAGAGTTTAAGGGACTTAACCTTCCGGAGATTGACAAGGAAATACTGCAATTTTGGAAATCAGAAAATATTTTTGAAAAAAGCATTGATACCAAAGATGCTTCTAATCCTTATGTTTTTTACGAAGGGCCGCCGAGTGCCAATGGTATGCCGGGCATACACCACGTGATGGCACGTACTGTAAAGGATTTGTTCTGTCGTTTTCATACTATGCTCGGTCAGCGTGTAGAGCGAAAAGGTGGCTGGGATACTCACGGTCTGCCTATAGAACTAAGTGTAGAAAAAGAACTCAGCATCACCAAAGAAGATATAGGAAAGAGCATATCAGTAGATGAATATAACCACAAATGCCGCGAAACAGTGATGCGGTATAAGAAAGAATGGGATAACATAACCGAACAGATGGGTTATTGGGTGGACTTAGACAATCCTTACATCACGTTTGAGAATAATTATATAGAATCAGTTTGGCATCTATTACAATTACTTTATAACAAAGGCTTGTTGTATAAAGGTTATACCATTCAGCCTTATTCACCGGCAGCCGGCACAGGCCTGAGTACACACGAACTCAATCAACCGGGTTGTTACCGTGAGGTGACCGATACGTCTGTAGTAGCAATGTTTAAGGTAATCAAGGATGAACGAGCACAGTTTTTGTTTGATGACGAAGACGAAGATGTTAGAATCATTGCCTGGACAACAACACCATGGACACTACCGTCTAATACCGCATTGACCGTAGGGTCAAAAATTGAATATGTTAAGATAAAGACCATTAACCCTTATACCAAGCAAGCTTTCAGTGCTGTACTTGCAAATGAGTTAGTGAATAGTTGGTTCGGAGAAAAAAAAGCAGAAATATTATCAAAATCGGATGTCTTTTCCGGTGAAAAATTGAAGGGCATAAGCTATGAGCAATTGCTCCCTTTTGCACAGCCCGAGGACGGAGATGCCTTTAAGGTGATTACAGGTGATTTTGTCACTACCCAGGATGGAACAGGTATTGTGCATACAGCTCCTTCATTTGGTGCTGACGATATGCGCGTAGCAAGGGCCAATGGTATTGGTTCACTCACACTTGTTGACAAACAGGGTAGGTTTACTGCAGAGGCAGGTGAATTCGCAAGAAGGTATGTCAAAGACTACAAGGACGACCCGAATTATGTAAATGTAGATATCGACATTGCTGTAAAGCTCAAACAAGAAAACAAAGCCTTCAACGTCCAAAAATTCGTACACAATTATCCGCATTGCTGGCGTACCGATAAACCGGTACTTTACTATCCGCTCGATAGTTGGTTTATAAAAACCACAGCTATGAAAGATAGGATGGTAGAGCTCAACAAGACCATCAACTGGAAGCCTGCCTCTACCGGTCAGGGGAGGTTTACCAACTGGCTCGAGAACCTGCAAGACTGGAACTTATCGAGGTCGAGGTTTTGGGGTATTCCGTTGCCTGTGTGGCGTACTAAAGAAGCCGATGATGAACTCTGCATTGGCTCGGTAGAAGAATTAAAGAAGAAGACCGAACAAGCCAATAAGGCACTCAATTTGCAACAAAGCGTCCCGACTGACTTGCACAGGCCGTATATTGACGAAGTTGTACTTTATTCTGAAAAAACCGGAAAGCCGATGTACCGCGAACTTGACCTCATTGACGTCTGGTTTGATAGCGGTTCGATGCCTTATGCACAATGGCATTATCCATTTGAGAATGTTGAGAAGTTTAAGGCAAATTTTCCGGCAGATTTCATAGCAGAAGGCGTTGACCAGACACGCGGGTGGTTTTTTACACTTCACGCTATAGCCACTATGGCATTTGACAGCATAGCTTTTAAAAATGTAGTATCCAATGGTCTTGTACAAGATAAATTTGGTAGAAAAATGTCGAAACGACTGGGCAATACTGTCGAACCGTTTGAGACCATAGCCAAATATGGCGCAGATGCTACCCGCTGGTATATGATATCAAATGCTCAGCCTTGGGACAATCTCAAGTTCGACATTGAAGGGATAGATGAGGTAAGGAGGAAATTTTTTGGTACAATGTACAATACCTATTCCTTTTTTGCACTGTATGCCAATATTGACGGCTTCAAGTATTCGGAAGCTAGAGTTCCGGTATCAAAAAGACCGGAAATAGACAGATGGATAATCTCAAAACTCAACTCGCTCATAGTAGAAGTGTTTGATTTTTATGCCGACTATGAGCCAACCAATGCAGCACGGGCTATACAAGATTTTGTGGACAGCCACTTGAGCAACTGGTATGTTCGCCTATGCAGGAGGAGATTCTGGAAGGGGGAATACACCGAAGACAAGATAACGGCATACCAGACACTGTACGAGTGCATGAATACCATTGCCAAACTGATGGCACCGGTAGCTCCATTTTTTGCCGATTGGTTATACCTCAATCTCAATACCGTTACCGAAAGTGAAAATTATGAATCTGTGCACCTTGCCACATTCCCCGAAGAAGAAAGCAGTGCTATAGACCCTACACTCGAAGAACGGATGGATTATGCACAACGTATATCATCCTTGATTTTGTCCATAAGGAAAAAAGAAAAAATACGAGTAAGGCAACCATTGCTCAAGGCATTGCTACCAGTACTTGATGATCGGTTCCAGAAGCAGGTAGAAGCAGTGCAGGATCTGATAATGGCTGAGGTAAATGTAAAGTCATTCGAATTTGTAACGAATACTGCCGGCGTTATCAGCAAGACCATCAAAGCTAACTTCAAGACATTGGGCAAAAGGCTTGGCAAAGATATGAAGGCTGCTGCTGACATGATTTCGCAGTTTGATCAGGAGACAATTCGTCAGATCGAACAACAAAAATACTACGTCTTGAATATTGGTGATACAAGCTATACGCTCGAACAGGAAGATTTCGAGATTGGGTTTAATGATATACCAGGCTGGCAAGTAGCCAGTGATCGCGACCTGACTGTAGCGCTTGACATAACACTTAATGACGATCTCATAGCTGAAGGCACGGCACGTGACCTTATCAATCGTATTCAGAACATTCGTAAGACCAGCGATTTGAACGTTACTGACCGCATTATTATCAAGCTTGAGTCAAATGATGCAGTAAATGTGGCAATTGATAAATTTGCTGATTATATATGTAGTGAAACCCTGGCTGACAGCCTTACAACTGAAAAAGAGGTAAATGGTGAAAGACTGGAGTTGTTCGAAGATGTAATAATCGGTATTGAAGTATTGCCGGTATTATCAGTGAAGTAAATGTTCTTTTTGTAGGGATTCGTCATTCGTGGATTGTTTCATTTTTCTTCTATACACAAAGAAGAGGTATGATGTCAATATCCATGCGAGTGTGAGTATAATAGCTATGGCTCTAAGGTTGCCAAGGTCTTGTAATGTAGCTACGATGATCACGAATAATAAATTCATTAGGATCAATACACCCGTTGCCTGCATGTGAGTAAGCCCAATGTCTATCAACATGTGATGAATGTGGTTGCGGTCTGGATGAAATGGTGATTTGCCCTTCATAATTCTCACAGCAAACACACGCAAAGTATCGAACAGAGGCAATATAAGTAGCCCAAATGCAAAGGCTGGCGCTGCATTGAAAGTAAACGGACCTGTTTTGGTTACATGATGGAATTCAATAAATTCAATCACCAGTGTAGCAGATATCAACCCGACCAACATAGAACCAGTATCACCCATAAATATTTTTGCCGGCGAATAATTATACTTCAGAAAGGCCACCAGCGAACCGGCAAGACTAAATGCGAGAATTGACAATTCAACTTTGTCGGTCAGCATAAACCATGTACCTAACATGAATGTGATGATCGTGCCTATGCTTCCGGACAAGCCATTAATACCATCTATGAGGTTAAAAGAATTGATGATGACAAGGATGACGAAAGTAGTAAACAAAATAGTCACCCAATAAGGTAGCTCATAAATACCAAAAACACCAAAAAGCGATGGAATGGTTATTTTTGATTTAAAAACCAGTACGCCGGCTGCAAAAAGCTGCCCTAAAAATTTCTTGGTTGGCGTTAGAGGAATAATGTCATCCTTGACACCTATGAGGAATATGACAACAAAAGCACACAATATGTACTGAAGTTCGCCAAAATCAGTAAATGGTGTCCAAAAAATAACAGAAAAAGATACTCCGGCAAATATAGCAATACCACCAAGTGTGGGAATGCTTCTGGTGTGAGAAGTGCGTGTACCGGGCTCGTCACACAGATTCTTTATTTCGGCTACTTTGATGATTGACGGAATCGCAAAGTATGTCAGAGTAAAGGCCGTAATAAAACTTAATATTACGTCAAACATATTTCAAGAATTTCTGGCACAAAGTTACAATTTTAAAGTATTGAAAGTATCGTTCTTTCCTAACAATTCACAAACAATCATTCATTATGACTTGTAAAACAATATAAGGTAACAAAAATAAAATTCTGTTACCAACTGCCACTGGCACCACCACCACCAAAACTACCACCACCAAAGCCACCAAAACCCCCGCCCGAAGAGCCTCCACCCCAGCCGCCGCCGGACGAACCGCCACCCCAGCCGCCACCGGAAGAGCCACCACCCCAGCCACCCCATGTACCTCCTGGCCACGTATGCCCGTCACCTCTTATGATTTGTCTGTTTACCGGCCGGGCATTTCTGGTAAAATATGCAAATAACAATAACAGAACAAAAAAGCAAAGTATAAATAATAGGATTGTATCAGAATGATCAGCTTCCGGTTCTGCAGTGAATTCTGACCCAGTGTAAAAAATAATCGCATCAACTGCCTTATCTATACCTTGGTAATAGTTACCATTACGAAACTCAGGAGCTATCTGTTCACGGATGATTCTACCTGCTATGATATCGGGTAATACCGGTTCGAGTCCATAACCTGTCTGGATGGTTACTTTCCGTTCATTAGGTGCTATAAGAAAGACGATTCCATTTTTTTTGGTGTTCTGCCCGACGCCCCATGCATTGCCAAGCTTTACAGCAAAATCCGATACTTCATAACCTTGGAGGTCTTTCACTATGACGATGGTCACCTGATTGGATGTCGAGTCATCAAAAGCGACGAGTTTGTTTTCAAGGCTGTGGATCTGTGTACTATTGAGTATTCCGGCATAATCATTTACCAGTTGATTTGACCTGGGCGGTAGATCGATACTGAATAAGGTCGAGTTAAATAACATCAGAGCGAACACAATCAATGTGTATCGCTTTAAGCAAAACAGAAATCTTCCTGACGTTTTATTTATCTCCAAAAATGATATCATCCTTTAATTCGTTTTGGTCATCATCGGTTTTCGGAAAATGCTGAATGAGTACATCACCTACCTTACGGATACCCAATATGACACCTTTTACAATTTCTCCGTGCTTAAAATTTTCTTTCATAGTGGTTTTAGCATCATCCCAGAACATTTCACCAACGATGTTGTGGATACCTTCATCACCTATGATGGCGAATACATTATCAGACAGAGCCAGATAAATCAAGACTCCGTTACGGCGTTTTGCCTTTGTCATTTCCAACTTTACAAAATATTCATGTGCTCTTGTAAGTGGGTCCCGATCACAATATTGTTCAACACAGATGCATATTTCACCGGTAGTCTGAGCTTCAATCTGTTCAATACATTCCTTTATTTCTTTTCGTTCCTGTTCAGTAAAATACGACATGCAATTAGAAATTTACAGTTGGTGCTTTGTCTGAACCTTCTGCAGCCTGGAAATATGGTCGTGTCTTGAACCCAAACATCGAAGCAAAAATATTAGCCGGAAATTTCTGGATGTTGGTATTGTAAAGTTTTGCAACATCATTAAAGTTGTTGCGCTCTGTGTTGATTCTGTTTTCAGTACCTTCAAGCTGCACCTGCAGGTCGCGAAATGACTCGGTAGCTTTGAGTTGTGGGTAATTTTCTGCTACCACCAACAGTCTGCCCAATGCACCCCCAAGTGATGATTGGCTGTCCTGAAATTTTTTCATGGCAGCTTCGTCCATATTATTTGGGTCAAGTTTTACCTGTGTGGCAGAAGCTCTTGCATTAATGACATCTGTTAGCGTCTTTTGTTCAAAATTAGCCACACCTTTTACAGTATTGACAAGATTAGGAATCAGGTCTGCCCTCCTTTGATAAGCACCTTCTACTTTTGACCATGCCGTATTGACTTCTTCACGGGTGGTGACCATGCCATTATAACTGCCTCTTACCCATAGAAACAATACGAAAGCTATCAGGCCAATAAGAAATAATTTTCCGAATCCACTTTTCATTTCAAAAAAAATTTTAATTTTATTAAATAATTAGGTAAATTTATAAAATCTTTTAAAACCAATATTTCAATGAACAATAAATATTTATTATTTGTTCCGTTGGTAACATTATTTTCAATACTCTCAATTGCCATAAGTGCGCAGCCCTGCCCATGCACAGTAAATGCCGGAGCAGATAAAAATCTATGTGAACCCGGCGGTACAACACAACTCAATGGTAGCTATACAGGTTCACCTTTAGTTATAGAATGGACGCCTGCTATTGGCTTGAATGATCCAAATATCATCAATCCGGAAGCAACAGTTGACCAAACTACCACTTACACCTTGAAAATTAAATGCCTGAACAATACCAATCTTGTAACCAACGCTAACTTCAACAACGGCAATACCGGTTTTTCGAGTGATTATGTGTACAGCGCCACAAATCTGGTACCCGAAGGTGTTTATACAGTTACCAATAACCCAAAAAGTGTTCACCCGGGTTTTGCACCTTGTGGTGATCATACAGGTGGTGGTCAAATGATGGTGATAAACGGTGCAGGTACACCCGGCCTTAACGTCTGGTGTCAGACAATACCAGTAAAGGCAAATACCGATTATGCCTTCGAAACCTGGGTGGCATCTGTAGTAGCAGGCTCACCGGCTTTGTTACAGTTTTCTATTAATGGACAGGCCATTGGGCCAATATTCAGCGCTAATAATTCGAATTGTATCTGGGAACAGTTTACAGCAGTCTGGAATAGTGGAAGTTCTACATCTGCTACCATTTGTATCGTAAACCAAAACACAGAATTAGGCGGAAATGACTTTGCACTTGATGACATTTCCTTCAAGGAGTTGTGCGAGATAACAGATGAAATGACAGTTTTCGTACATCCAACCAAACAGACAGATATTGAAGCAAAAATTTGTCAGGGACAGTCTTATAACATTGGCGGCCAAAGCCTGCAAAATGAAGGACAGTATAACTTTTCTTTCAAAACATGGAAAGGATGCGATAGTCTGGTAACACTTGACCTGAGCGTTATAGAAGTAGAAGCCGTTATCGATAATCCGGAAATGCTTGACTGCAATTCGTCCGAAATCCTGCTATATGGAGACAAATCTTCATTTGGGGCATTCTATACTTATGCCTGGACAGGACCACCTGGTGGAATAAGTTCTGACCCTTCACAATCCATTGTAACGGTTACCAAGCCTGGAGTCTATACGCTTGTAGTCACCTACGATGATGGTACAATTAAATGCACCAAATCTGCAACGGTAACTGTAACAACTGATTATACTAAACCTATCATTACGGCAGGGCCCGATGGTAAGCTTTCATGTACCGACACCACGCTTACATTAAGCGGAAAGGTAACGAGCCCTACAAGCAACTATACTATACTGTGGACGACTCCTGACGGGAATATTATATCTGATCCAGATGTGTTGGATCCGCTCATTGGCAGCACTGGCACCTATATCATGACAGTGACTAATAATCTGAATGGTTGCACGGCAAGTGACATTGTTCTGGTGACAAAAGATCCTTCAGTACCAAAGGTAAAGATAAGTGGAGATACTTTGCTTACATGTAACAATGATACCATTTGGATCAATGGTTTTCAGTCCGACCAGGGTGCAGGATTCGATTACGAATGGTCAGTAGCCAATGGTGGAAAAATTAATACAACTACTGACTCTCTGGCTATACAGCTTAGCACACCGGGGAGTTATATTTTAACTGTACAGAATCTGACCACCGGCTGCAAATCAAATTTTACACTAAACATCGGAGAGGACAAATCATCGCCAACGGCTGAGGCGGGGCAGAAAGACACACTTTCTTGTCTTATTCCTGAGTTGCAGCTTACCGGTTCATCTAACTTGGATATTTCACTCATCAATATTAATTGGACCACACCAGATGGTAATATCAAATCAGGTAGCGATCTCTTTAATCCGATTATTTCTTCTCCCGGTATTTATTATTTGAATATAGAGAATAAAAAGAACGGATGTATAGCGCAGGATTCGGTTAACATCGCCAAAGATGATAATGCACCTTCAGTCATTAAACTGCAAGACCAGACACTTACTTGTGTGGTTAAGAATGTCCCACTCGATGCTACAGGTTCATCAACAGGCAGTGATTTTGTATTTTCGTGGACTACACCTGACGGAAACATCACCGGAGGTACAGATGTGCTGGTTAGCCAGTGTGATAAAGCAGGTATGTATATATTGAACATAACCAATACAAAGAACGGATGTGTAGTGGCAGACACCCTATGGGTAATATTGGATGATAAAAAACCTGTAGCGGATGCCGGTTCTGATAAAACACTCAATTGCAATAACACAAGTCTGCAACTTGATGGTACACTCAGTTCATCGGGCATCCAGTACAGTTATCAGTGGACTACACCAAATGGTAATATTATCAATGGTGCAGCGACTGTTAAGCCACTAATAGATAAGCCGGGTACTTACACATTTGTAGTGACAGATGCAGGCAATGGTTGTACAAGTGCAGCAGATGTAAACGTAAGTATTGATACCGTTGCACCTGTTATTACCACACCCGGAGATCTGATACTTACCTGCCAACAACCGCAGATACTGATATCGGCCATAAATCTTTCTGGGTCAGGCAATTATTCGTACTTATGGAGTACCCAGAACGGAAATATCATATCAGGAGAGAATACGTTGACAATTACCATTGACAAACCAGGCACATACACATTTGTTACCATTAATGATAACAATGGTTGTATGTCTTCCGGCACAGTAAAAGTTACAAGCAATTCCGAACTGCCTGAGGTAAATGCAGGTCAGGATCTTATAATCAACTGTATCAATACGCAGGTATCTGCCGCTGCAAGCGTCATTTACTCGGGCGGTACACTCGATATCATTTGGACCTCCAGTACTCAGCCGGTTATCTCAGATGGCAATACACTCAATCCTGTTTTAGGGTATGCCGGCACCTATACCATTACAGTCCTGGATCCTGTCACAGGTTGCAGTGCAAGCGATAAACTGGTGGTCACTATTGATACCATTGCTCCAAAATCATCCATCCCAACGCCTGAATTACTCACTTGCACAAGATTAACCTCCTTGGTCAGCCTACAGACAATCCTTCCTACGTGGACGTACAGTTGGAGTACAGCAGATGGCAATATCACAGGTAGTACAACCGGCAATTCTGTTACAGTGGACGTTACCGGATTGTATTCGGTTACCATTACCGACCAGTCCAACGGCTGTATTTCTGTGTTATCCGGTACTGTCAATGAAGATAAGAAAAATCCGGTTGTGTCAGCAGGACCCGATTACGAGCTGACATGTACCATAGAGGAAGTGACACTTGCAGGAAACATACAAGGAGGCACAACTAATAAAACCATTCTGTGGCTTTATAATAACCAGACATTACAAAATGGCACAACACTCAACCCGGTTGTCAATTTGCCGGGTAGCTACCTGCTCGTAGTAACAGACAACATCAACGGCTGTACAGCGGATGATAGTGCTGAAGTAACAGAAAATACCAACTACCCGAAGGATTTTGCCATAGACATCATCCCGCCCGGTTGTACCAAACTGGGGACTTTATCCGTTTCAGCGGTTATAGGTGGCAATGAACCTTACACCTACTCCTTGAATGGCGGAGTATTCCAGAATTCGGACGTATTTGAATCCATTAAAAGTGGAACTTATTTTATCAACATAAAAGATGCCAATGGCTGTGAGTTTGGCAAGCAGATTATGGTGCCCGAGCCTCCCGAACTATCCGTTACCTTGCCACAGCTCGTGACCATTGAGTATGGCAAAGATGAAATACTGAATCCACAGCTCAATATTCCTGAGTCGTATGTCGAAAGTGCATTGTGGACACCGGTATCCGGACTTTCATGCGGCGATTGTCTGACACCTTTTGCCAATCCTGTCAATGAAACCACCTATAGCCTTATCGTCACAGATGTAACCGGCTGTACTGCCCAAGCAAAGGTAAAGGTCATTGTACTAAAAGATTTCAAGCTATACATACCGAATGCCTTTTCCCCAGATGCTGATGGCATTAATGATAAATGGATGTTATTCGGTGATCCGAAGATTGTTGTAAATATAAAAGAATTGCGAATTTTCGACCGCTGGGGCGAACAAATGTATGAAGCCTTCAATTTTCCGGTAAACGACCCTCAGTATGGCTGGGATGGTAAGCTGCGAGGAAAAAACCTGAAGCCTGCTGTATTTGTATATTACTTTGAAGCTGAATTCGTAGATGGAAGCAGACGATTATACAAAGGTGGTATTAACCTCATACGCTAACGGATTATTTTTTAAACATAAAATAAACTGCTGCAAGTATAAAGACAAATGCCACAATATGGTTCCAGCGTAGTTGCTCTTTGAGATAAATAACCGAAAATGCTATAAAAATAACAAGAGTGATAACTTCCTGAATGGTTTTTAATTGAAATGCGTTGAAAGTTCCATAACCGATTCGGTTGGCAGGAACCATGAAACAGTATTCAAGAAATGCTATTCCCCAACTGATCAATACCGCCTTCCACATAGGTATCGATGGGTCTTTGAGGTGTCCGTACCATGCAAAGGTCATGAACATATTCGAAAACACAAGCAGGATTATGGTCCACATAGAGTTGAAATTTTAGCGGGTGATTCAAATTTTTGGTAAAAATAGATTCTGCCCGTCTTATCTGTTTCTGTTGAGGAGCAATATTTTTTTTATTAAAAATGCAGCCGAAATTTCAGCAAGATTTTCTATTGAAATTTGCATAAATCCATAGGATGACAAAAAAGCATTTATTCCAAGTTATGTGTTGAAAATCTGCTGTTTATATTTTTATTATAATTTTATTATGTAAAACAGAAAAATGATGCCGGCCAACATTTCTGTCTGAACCTGTGTTTGACATTTAACACAGCGTTTCTGCACGAACCACTTGCATCTTAATCTTTTTGGTATGACATTTGTGCTTTAATTGACATTGAAATCAAAGCACTTTTTGCTAAATTTTTTAAAAATGAATCAAAACATTATCAGTTACAAAAGGAATAGCTTCGGAGCAATGACATGTTGTTGTTGCTGTTGTTATATACCTGAGCTTAGTATCGGATAAAAGAGGATATACATTATTTACACATCAAAAAAATCCACCGGTACGTAGTCGGTGGATTTTTTTTTAACCTAAAAACAAGATAACAGAATGAAAGCAGATTGCAACAAAACAATAATTTCTATCACAAATAACACGAACTGTTGTTGCTGTTGTTGTTGTGTAACTGCTTTTATTTAGCTGCAGAAAAGCCATTATCAATTTTAAACAAAAAAGGCT